>CALXLC010000032.1 GCA_944389095.1 uncultured Alphaproteobacteria bacterium | reverse complement strand
AAAAAATGTATAATGAATTAAAAACTGAAATTGAAATGGAAAAAGAAAAACTACAAAAAGATATGGATAGATACCTTGAGATTGATGCTGAAACTGATGAAATACTAGCAAATATCGCGGAAATAGCTGCAAATGTAGGAAAATTCTTAAAAAGTCCGATTATTTCTGAAAAAAGAGACATTTTGAAATTAATATTATCGGACTGCAAAACTGAAGGAAAAAATCTTTGTTTTTCAATAATTAAACCATTCGACAAACTGCTAAAAACGCCTGAAATTGACAAATGGTGCCGCTGGCAAGAATCGGACTTGCGACCCCGTCATTACCAATGACGTGCTCTACCACTGAGCTACAGCGGCATGACTTGCTTGTCATTCGAGTGGTAACATACAAAATCATTTTATAAAAATCAAGGTATTTTTTGGCTTTTTTATGATTTTTTTAATCTTATGGGGATAAAAGTAAAATAAGCCGTGTATTCTCACTTTATCAGGATCTAAAATGACAGAAAGAAAAAACAATTCCCGCAAAGATGCCCGTTTTGAGCGCGAGGCCAAGGCTCTGCAGAAAAACCTCGAAAAAAGAAAACAACAGCAAAAAAAACGCGAGGAGGCCAAACGGCAAAAGTCAAATTCCCGTCAGAACTAACCAAAGGAGGCTATCATGGATAAAATCAAAATTACCGGAGGAAAATGTCTGGAAGGCAAAATCTATATCAGCGGAGCCAAAAACGCCGCCTTACCCCTCATTTGCGCCAGTCTGCTGACTGACGAAACGGTAACGCTTACCAATATGCCGATGCTTTCGGATATTAAAGCCATGAATGCCCTGCTGGAGCAACTCGGAACCAAAATCGACGAGTTTGACGATTTTGCAGACAATCATCCGTCCAAGACTTATTCTTATCGGACCAAGGAGGCAACCAGCCTGACGGCGCCTTATGATTATGTTCGCAAAATGCGCGCTTCTTATTATGTTTTAGGCCCGCTGCTGGCACGCTACGGAAAATGCGAGCTTTCGCTTCCCGGCGGCTGCGCCATCGGTGCCCGGCCGATGGATATTCACCTTTCGTCGCTTGAACAAATGGGCGCATCCATTGAAATCAAAAACGGTTATATTCATGCCAAAGTCGATAAACGCCTTAAAGGGGCGCATATCATTTTTCCGATGGTATCGGTCGGCGCGACCTGCAATGTTTTGATGGCTGCCACACTGGCCGAAGGGCGTACGGTTTTGGAAAACGCCGCCAAAGAGCCGGAAATCGGCGATCTGGCAAATTTGCTGAATGCCATGGGCGCCAAAATCGAAGGTATCGGAACAGCTGTTTTAACGATTGACGGCGTAGACAAGCTTCACGGTGCCAAACACAAGGTTATTCCGGACCGTATTGAGGCCGGTTCCTATGCCGTGGCGGCGGCAATTACCCGCGGCAAAATTGAGTTGGTCAACGCCCTGCCCTCTACCCTGAAACGTCCGATGCAGGTTTTGCGCGATATGGGCGTGCGCGTGACCGAAAACGAAAACAGCATTTTGGTGGATGCCAAGGGCTGCACTCTGGTCGGCAAAGATATTATGACCGAGCCTTTTCCCGGTTTTCCGACAGATTTGCAGGCACAGTTTTTGGCGCTGATGCTGACGGCGGAAGGCGCTTCAATGATTACGGAAACAATTTTTGAAAACCGCTTTATGCATGTTCCTGAACTGTTGCGCATGGGGGCAAATATTAATGTTCACGGTCATGCTTCGGCAATTGTCCGCGGGGTTAAAAAGCTTTCAGGGGCGCCGGTTATGGCTACGGATTTGCGCGCTTCGTTTGCATTAATTCTGGCCGGCCTGGTGGCCGAAGGCGAAACTATCGTCAATCGTGTTTATCATCTTGACCGCGGTTATGAAAAGCTGGAAGAAAAACTTCGCGGCGTCGGCGCTCAAATTGAGCGGATTAAAGACGATTCAGAGGGCTAACCTGCTGAAATTTCAAATTAGCGAGGCCGGAAGTTTTTCTTCCGGCCTTTGTATTTATTCTCGGTCTTCCAAAGAAATAACCACCTTCCGGTTATACAACTTGGCCAGAACATAAAGATGTTCCAGTCTCAGCTCGCGGTTGCCGAGTTCTATCGCGTCTATCCACCAGGTGGGTATGCCGGTTTTGACGTGGACTTCCTCAATACTTAAGCGATTGAATATTCTCAGGTCGTGAAGCTGCTGTCCCAACCGGCGGCCGCCGCGAGATAAGTCCTTCATTGCTTTGTTGTTTGACATTTTGTAACTCCATATTTGTTTCGATTAAAACAAAACCGCCTTAAACAACGTTAAGGCGGGGAGTTCACAACTGTTCACGAACAGTCCGGGTTCTTCGTCATGCAGGCATGCTTATTCCCCCGGCTCCCCATCTAAGGAGTTGTTCGTTTCGTGAAGGAGCTGTGACACTCCATCGTCCGCTCACCGGACGACGGAATTATGATATAAGATGAAAATGATTTTGCAACAGAAAAAACTTTTTCGCCCCGCTCAATCCAAACAAAAACTCCCGGAACAATGCCGGGAGTTTTTGTTGTCATGCAGACTATTTGTCTTCTGACGGAACATCGTGGGTTTTGTAAAATGTGAAGTACTGATAAATATGACCGTAGAACGACGCCTTAAAGCAAGAATCCAAAAACGACAAAGCCATATAAAGCAGAACAAAAATCAGATTGACAAAGTAATTGTCCGTCTTGAGCAGAATATATGCACTGCTAAGAGAAACCAGCAAAAAGCCGCAGGGCAGCATCATAATAATCTGTGCCCAGAAAATTTTGTTGGCATTGCCTTTGGTCATCCGAAAGGACTCCTGAATCGTCAGGCCGGCATCATCCACCGCAATTCCGGGAAAGACCAGGAACAGCCGCGCGGCATAAATCGTCAGCAACAACGGAATGAACATGCCTATCGTCACCAAAGAATTTTGCGTCATTCCCAAGAAGCTGCCTATAAACGCCACAATCGCAATCAACAGAAAAGCCGGAAGCATAATTGCCGCAACAAGCAGCAGATTATACAAAATATATTTGCATTCGCGTTTCAGAAAAGCCAAGGAAAAATAATCCGCCGGCGTTTTCAGCACGACAACCCGGCAAAAAGCAATGGTCACCGCAAAAGAGACAATCCACAGCAGTGCCAGCGAACCGCGCTGCGCCATGCCGGGCGTACAGCTTTCCGGATTAATGTTGCAGAGTATCGGAAAGCCGCAAAGCATTTCATATACGACGATGGCAAATGCCGGCGCCGAAATTTTAAGATATGTTTTCATGTTTTTTAAGACAAACATGAAACTGCGTTTCACGGTTTCCCAAAACGGGAGGTTTAATTGTACAGGTTGTTTTTCAGTCATTTTGTTGTAACCCCTCTCTATAAACTTTCTGCAGATAGCAATGATTTGCAAAAAACGACGTTATCAGCAGGACAAGCAGATTATAAACATATTCAGCAAAAAAACGAATATAAAAAACGCTTTTATTCTCAATATTCAGCAATTCTCCGTTCAGTGCCGACTGGGAAAAAATGCCGACCAGACAGATAAACAGCAGGCTCATCATGATTTTGAGCGTTTTATCCCGGCCGCTCTGCCACAAATGCCGCAGGGACGGAATTTTTTCTTCCAACGAAACATCCGCAAACAAAGCATAAAAACGCAGCAGTGCAAACGGGACCAAGAACCCGACCGAAACAACGGCAAAATATACAATCTCTATACGCCAGTCAGGATTGGGCTCCCTTATCACCAGCAAATACATCGAAACCAGCGCCACCGCATTCAACAGGATAAAAGCGAGAGAAATTCCCGTCAATTTCAGCTCGGGCAATTCCGGAAGCAAAACAAAACGCCAGCTCCAGGCAGACTTATCAATCGTCATTTTTAACCAACGGCGCATAAACATCAATATTATAAAACCGCTGACCGCCAGAGATATCAGCAGCTGTGACGTCTGATAGGCACAGCCGGCTTCCGAAAAACGGCAGGCATATCCGACATTGAACAGCATGGAAACGGCTGTCAGGAGCAGCGCATAAAATCCGCCCAGACGGAAAAAGGTTCTGGTGTTATCAATAAACAGCATATACGGTCCCAGTAAAATTCCTGACCAGGACATTTGACGGGATTTGTCTTCTGATTTGTTTTCCTGCCGCATTTTAAATTTCCTTTACTGTCGTCACACCCGGAAGGCCGCGTATCTGTCCCAGCACATCGCCAAAAAGAGCAAAGCCGCCCGCCAGCTCTATCCGAATGTCCCAATTGTCGTTATCCGGTTTGATATATATTTTATTTTTGCCATTTCTATCTTTTTTAAGAATCTCGTGCAGTTTCGGGACGACGGAAACGTCATTAAGACTGATTTCCAGTCCGTTGGCAACATCGGCAATAGCTTTGTCCAGAGTTTCGACATTGTTAATCATTACCTTGGGGTTGCCTTCTTCCGTCTGTTTGTCTATCGTCACGCTGACCAGCAGCGGCAGTCCCGAATTGATGGTTTCTTCAAACCGGACAAGTCCTTCCGAAAACAGCAGTCCTTCAAAATTGCTGGTGCCGTCAGAAATTTCAAGAAACGCATATTTATTGCCGTTTTTGGAAATCCGCTTCTGGAAAGAATTGACGCAGCCGGCCAGTTTGGCGCGAATCGTATCTCCGACGCGGATGCCGTGAAAGACTTCGCTGCACTTTTTGACGCCCAGACGCTCAATGCCCCGGGAATAGCTGTCCAACGGATGTGCCGACAGATAAAAGCCGATGGCCTCAGCCTCCAGCTTAAGTTTTTCCAGTTCCGGCCAGTCCGGTTTTTCCGCCAGTTTGACTTTTGCCTGCAACTCCTCTGTGCCGAACAGCGAAGACTGCGAACTGGTTTTCAATTCGGTTGCCGAAGCAATATGCTGCATGATTGTTTCTATATTGGCAAACAATTTGCCGCGGTTTTTATCCAGGCAGTCAAAAGCTCCGGCCTTAATCAGCTGTTCAAGCTGACGGCGGTTTATCTGCTTGGCGTCTACCCGGTGAATAAAATCGGAAATATCCTTATACGGACCATGAGCCAGACGCTCTTTTTCTATTGCTTCCATATTGGCGGCGCCGACGCTCTTGATGGCTCCCAAAGCATAACGGATATTGCCGTTTTCGACGCAGAAGTCGGCTCCGGAATGATTGATGTCGGGCGGCAACACCTTAAAGCCGATTTTTTTGCACTCTTCTTTATAGAGCATCAGTTTGTCAACATTGGTCATATCCAAAGACATAACCGCACACATAAACTCAACCGGATAATGCGCCTTGAGGTATGCCGTTTGGTACGAAACCAGCGAATATGCCGCCGCATGAGACTTGTTAAATCCGTAAGACGCAAATTTTTCCATCTGGTCAAAAATTTTGGTGGCCGTCCCCTCGTCTATCCCCTTGGCAACGGCGCCTTCGGTAAACATCTTGCGCTGTTTGGGAATTTCATCGCGCATTTTTTTACCCATAACCTTGCGCAGCTTGTCCGCACCGCCCATGGTATATCCGCCCAGCGCCTGGGCAATTTTCATAACCTGTTCCTGATAGACCATGATGCCGTAAGTTTCATCCAATATCGGCGCCAAATCGGGATGCAGATAGGTGATTTCTTCTTCGCCGTGCTTGCGCTTGATATAGGTCGGAATATTGTCCATCGGCCCCGGGCGGTAAAGCGAAACAATAGCAATCAAATCCTCAAAACGGTCCGGTTTGATTTGTTTGTGCACATCTTTCATTCCCGGAGATTCAAACTGGAAGACGGCCGTTGTGTCGCCGCGCTGAAGCATCTCATAAGTCTGTTTGTCGTCCAGAGGAACTTTTTCAATATCCAGATCAATATTGTGAACCTTTTTGACCCAATCGACGGCGCGTTTGATGACGGTCAGTGTTTTTAACCCCAGAAAGTCAAATTTAATCAGTCCGGTTTCTTCCACAAACTTCATATCGTACTGAGTTACCGGCATGTCGGCCTTGGGATCTTTGTACAACGGCACCAGTTCTTCCAGCGGACGGTCGCCGATAACCACGCCGGCCGCGTGCATGCCGGACTGGCGGTACAATCCTTCCAGCTTCATGGCGATATCAAAAAGTTTGTTAATCTGCGGATCCGTTTGGCGCATTTCCTCCAGTTCGGGAACCTGATCCAGAGATTCCTGCAATGTCGGGTTTTTCCCCTGAACGCCGGGCGGTATCATTTTGGAAATGCGGTCAGCCTGAGAATATGGCATCTGCAGGACACGGGCCACGTCGCGAATCACGTTTTTGGCCTGAAGTTTGCCGTAGGTAATAATCTGCGCCACATGGTCAAAACCATATTTATTCTGCACATATTCTATGGTTTTGTAACGGTTTTCCTGACAAAAGTCGACATCGAAATCCGGCATGTTGACGCGTTCGGGATTTAAAAAACGCTCAAACAGCAAATCAAGCTTAATCGGATCCAAATCGGTAACCTTCAACGACCAGGCGACTATTGAGCCGGCGCCGGAACCACGTCCCGGACCAACCGGTACGCCATGCGTTTTGGACCAGCGGATGAAGTCCGAAACGATAAGGAAGTAACCCGGAAAGCCCATTTTTTTGATAACGCTCAGTTCGTAATCCAGACGGGCGTAATACTTGCGGTCAAGCTCGTCCTTTTGCGCCGCGGTCATGCCCTCGAAATAAACATGGTCACGCATGCGCTCGGCCAACCCTTTGTATGCCTCCTCCGTAATGAACTCATCCTGGGTTTTGCCGTCCGGACATTCAAAAATCGGCAGCAGCGGCTGGACTTTTTCGGACAGAAAATTGCAGCGGGTTGCAATATTAATCGTGTTTTGAACCGCCTCGGGCAAATCCTTAAAAAGTTCAATCATTTCCTGCGGGCTGCGCAGGCGGTTGTTGGGCGAATATTTTTTGCGATTGTCATTGGCCACATATTCTCCCGCAGCGATGCAAATCAGCGCATCGTGTGCTTCATACATATCCGCATCAAAGAAAAAAGCCTCGTTGGTTGCCACCAGCGGGATATTGTATTTATAAGCCCAGTCAATGAACGTTTCTTCTGTTTTTCGCTCCTCTTCCAGCCCGATGCGGGAGATTTCCATATATAAGCGATTGCCGAATACTTCCCGGAGTTTGACAACGGCCTGCTCGGCTTCCGCCGTGCGGTTTTCCAGCAAAAGACGCCCCGGCTGCCCCTCCACGCCGGCAGTCAGCGCAATCAGTCCGCCGTTCAGCTCTTCCAAATCAGACATTTTGAGCTGAGGTTTTTCATTAAACTGCGGGTTGTCAAGATACGAGCGCTTCATCAGCTTCATAATGTTGGCATACCCCTCGGCATTCATTACCAGCAAAACAATTTTATCCGGCTCGATTGTCCGGCCGCGGGCCTTCAGAACATCATCGGCATCAGGATTGCGCAAATAAAACTGGCAGCCGAGAATTGGTTTAATTCCTTCATCCGACGCATATTTTGAAAACGCTTTGCCGCCAAACATGTTGGCCGTATCGGTTACCGCAATGGCCGGAATACCTAAATCATGAAGCTTATGCATTAATTTCGGCACGAGCATCGCCCCTTCCGACAAGGAATAGGCGGTATGGACGCGAAGATGAACAAATTGCGGCGCAGACATAAACTTTCCTCTGATATTCTTTGAGGCTGATTATAAAAGATAGCCTGAGATTCTCAAGCTAAAAAATATATTTGATGACAGTTTTGTCACTACATTTTTGTCTGGACCAAACCAGGTTTGCCTTTTCGGCGGGCGCTCTTAAAACATCAGTCCAGTTCTGCCAGTTTTTGCGCCTGATCTTCGGCCACCAACGCGTCAATAATCTCGCCCAGAGCATCGCCGGAAACAACCTCGTCCAGCTTATACAACGTCAGATTAATCCGGTGATCGGTCACCCGCCCCTGCGGATAGTTGTAAGTACGGATGCGTTCGGATCTGTCGCCGCTGCCGACCTGAAGCTTGCGTTTTTCGGAATAGGCCGAATCGATGGAAGACTTTTGCATGTCATAGAGCTTGGCCCGCAGATGATTCATGGCTTTTTCCTTGTTTTTGTACTGCGAACGGTCATCCTGACACTGCACGACGACCCCGGTCGGAATATGGGTGATGCGCACGGCTGATTCTGTCCGGTTGACATGTTGTCCGCCGGCGCCCGATGCCCGGTAAACGTCAATTTTTAAATCCGCGGGATTAATATACATATCAACTTCTTCAATCTCCGGCAAGACGGCCACCGTAGCTGCCGACGTATGAACGCGTCCCTGAGATTCCGTTACCGGGACGCGCTGCACGCGGTGAGCGCCGGATTCAAACTTGAGTTTGGCAAAAACATCTTTTCCGGTGATTTTGGCCGTTGCCTCCTTGTAACCGCCGAGTTCATTTTCCGTCACATCGTTGACTTCAAATTTCCATCCCATATTTTGGGAATAACGCTGATACATCTCGAACAAAACCGCGGCAAACAAAGCGGCTTCATCTCCGCCGGTGCCGGCACGGACTTCCAAAATGGCATTTTTTTCGTCTTCTTCATCTTTAGGCAGGAGCAAAATTTTGATTTCTTGTTCCAATTGCGGCAGCTTCTCTTTCAAATCATAATATTCGGCCTCAGCCAGCTCCCGCATTTCCTTATCCAGTGATGCGTCATCCATCATGGTCTTGGCATCATTCATATTCTGTTCCATTTTATTATACCGGTGAATAGCCTCAACCACCGGAGCCAGCGCCGCCAGTTCTTTGTTCATCCGAACCAAATCATCCGAACTGACGCCGGGCTCGGAAACCAGCGCCTGCAATTCATCATAACGATTGGCGACATTGGCCAGTTTTTCTACAAAATTCATCCTTCTTCCTTATTTATTTTTCGTCCCTATATTAAACAAAGAAAATAGCAGGCCGAAACCTACTATTTTCCTTTCATGAAACTTGTAAGCTAAAGATTGCCGGAATTTATAAATTTATCCAGCGGTATATTCGTCTTTTTGGCGGCAGTGACGACCGGCGTGACCACACCGTTAATCAATACCTCCACGCCGTCCGGTTTGCCGGCCGAAAAAATCATGCCGGGACCTTCGGGAACTTTATAAATGTCTCCGGGCTGAAGAACTTTACTGATATAAAGTGTATCATTATCCTTGACTTCAATCCAGGTTTCTTTAAGAACTCGGACAAAGATGCCTTTTGACATATCAATATTTTTATTTTCATCCGAACGTGTTTTTTCCTCAGACCGGGTTTGCGGCTCCACTACTTCTTCAACGGCGGCTTCCGGTTCATCAAAAGAATCGTCGGTTACGGTTATTTGACTATTTGCTTCCGAAATCTCGGGTGCAACTTCAATTACGGGAAGATTTTCTTCCACGGACGGTTCTTCACTGGTTGCCGACCCGGCGGAAAAATCCTCTACGACCAAAGGCAATTGTTCCGGATTTACATCATCCGCAACCTCCTGATAAACAGACTCCGGCACATTATTTGCGTTGTCTTCTATCTCTCGGCTGTTATAAAAAGACCAGACGGCATAAACGGCGATAATCCCCAGCAGGCTGATTATCAGATATTTTTTGCCGGGAACGGTCGCCTCGGCCTGCGGCTCCAGAACAAAAATGTTTTTATCGGGGCTGGTGTTGGTTTCCTCTTTATACAGTTCAACGATGTTGCTGCTGTTGAGGCCCAGGTAGTCGGCATAAGAACGAATAAAACCGACCCCATAGGGGAACGGCGGCAAATCTTCGTACCGACTTTCTTCAATAGCCTCCAGGTAAAATTTGCGAATACAGAGTTTTTTTGCAATATCCGGGAGTTTCTGCCCTTTTTGCAGCCGCATTTCTTTAAGCAGGTGGCCGACTTTAGTCACTGCCGGTTCCGCAGCCTTAGCCGCCTCAGAAGTTTTTTCGGCCGCTTCCGCCTCTGTTTCAACGGCTTTTTCGGAATTTGTCTTTTCTTTTTTCACGGTGTTTAATCCTTTGTTTTTCTGAAATTGTGGTGATTGTTGCATACTTTTTAATAAATTTCAATACCATGATCATAGGCATAGGATATTAATTGCGGACGCAGCGTCCTCTTGTTGGATTTCAACAAAGTCTTTATATAATCCTCAATATCAATCGTATTAACGCTCCGCACCATACTTTTGACCCGGCCGAACGATGAGCCGGACATGGACAGATTGCGGTATCCCAACCCTATCAACGCCAAAGCCTCTATCGGATTGCTGGCCATCTCGCCGCAGACGGAACAATAGACGCCGGCCTCATCGGCTTTGGAAACAATTTCGCCCATCATTTTCAAAAACGGCGCCGACAACACGTCATATCGTTCACTCAGGCGCGGATTTCCCCGATCACAGGCAAAAATAAACTGCGCCAAATCGTTGGTGCCGATGGATATAAAATCCGCCTGTTTTAAAATCGCGTCCAACTGAAAAACAACCGACGGCACCTCTATCATCAATCCGACGTTGACTTTGGACGGAACTTCGCCGTGACGGCGTTTTTCTTTTTCCAATTCAATCATCAGAGTTTCTTTGGCGTCTTCAAACTCGCTCAGGTTCGAAATCATCGGGAACATGACATTCAATTCCCGCCCGGCAGCCGCCCGCAGAAAGGCTCTCATCTGTTTGCGCAAAATTGCCCGACGGTCCAGTGTGATGCGGATGGAGCGCCAGCCGATGGCCGGATTATCTTCCCCGACGTTTCCCCAATAGGGAAGCAGCTTGTCCGATCCCACGTCCAGACTGCGGAAAATGACTTTTCGTCCATCGGCACGGTCCATCAGCTCTTTATAATATCCCACCTGTTTTTCAACATCCGGCATGACATCAGAAGCCATAAACGGAATTTCGGTCCGGTACAGTCCGACGCCATCGCAATTGGTGCTCTCTATGTAATCCAAATCAAAAGCCAGACCGACATTAATGTACATGTTGATTTTGACGCCGTCTTTGGTTTTTCCCGGCAAATCTTTCAACTCGGCCAGACGGGCCTGCAGTTTTTCCTTTTCGGCAATTTTGGCCTTGATTTTTTCCTGCACGGGGATGCCCGGACGGATGTAAACATATCCTTCGTTGCCGTCGACCGCCAGCATTTCTCCGGTTTTTATTTCGCTGAAAATCCCTTTTATTTTGGCGACAACCGGGATGTTCAACGCCTTGGCGACAATAGCCACATGCATGGTCGGCGTGCCGTCTTCTATAATCAGACCGCGGATTTTGGTGTAGTCATAATCCATCAAATCCGCCGGCCCCATCGTTTGAGCCACAATAATGAGGTTATCGCTGTTTACCGGCGATAACGCGGCATTGTCCCCGCTCAGGTATCCCAGCAGCCTGTCGGCAACATCACGCAAATCGTGCAGACGTTCTTTCAGATAACTGTCCGTTGTGCCGGAGAGGCGGTTCCACATGTCTTCATACGCCCGTTCAACGGCGGCTTCCGCCGTCAGTCCGCTTTGAACGTTGTCGGCAATTTTTTTATACCAGCCTTTGTCTTTGGCAAACATCCGGTAAGCGTCCAAAATATCGACATGTTCGCCGATGCCCAGTTTGGCGGCATCAAATTTTTCATCCAAGTCGGCATTCATCCGGGTATGGGCGGCTTCCAGCTTTTTAAGTTCTTTTTCTTTGTCTTCGGCAAAAATTTTAGTTACGACCTGACGGCGGCGGTGTACGACGGCATTGCCCAGACCATAGCCTTTGCTGAGGCTGAGGCCTTTGTATTTTTCTTTTTCTGATTGTCCGCGGGCCCGAATCAGGCTGTTTTTGTATTCGGACATTTCTTCCGAAGCCACCAGTTCGCTTAAAACCATGGCAACGGTTTCCAAAATTTCCATTTCCAGCCGGGTGTATTCGTAAATTTCTTTTTTTTGCAGCGTCAGAACGCCGATAGCCCGGCGCCACCGGCTCAGCGGAACGCCGATAAAAGATTTGTAGGCATCCTCCCCCATATCGGGTTTGTATGAAAATTTGGGATGTTTCCAAACATCTGCCACCGCCAGCGAACGGTTGTGCTCCGCCACGTCACCAACCAGCCCTTCCCCGACGCGGAGCGAAATTTTGTGGGCAATGCCGGGATTAAACCCGCAGGAAGCGAACAGTTCAAGATAATTGTCATCCACCACCAGATAACAAGTGCCGGCGTCGGCTTTCATTTCCCGGACAATCATGGTGATTATCTTATCCAGCTTGACCGGAAGCGTATCCGCCCCTTCCGAAATTTCACGGAGCAGACGCAAAATGTTCATTGCCTGATTGATGGCCGGCGATTTCATATTTTTCCACCCGTTGTGTTTTTGACCTTGCGCTTTATCTTATATTCTCTATATTGGCTTACATCAAGTAAAAACTTATTTAACAAAGGACTAAATTTATGGCAAATAATTACAAAAAAGGCGATAAGGATAACCGCCCGTGGGGCACCTGGGAGGTTTTGGACTGCGGCGACGGTTTCTGTGTTAAGAGAATCCTTGTGACGCCCGGCAACAAACTTTCGCTGCAATCGCACAATCACCGTTCGGAGCACTGGATTATTGCGGCCGGCGAGGCTGTGGTAACGCTCGGCGATCAGAAAATCGTCAAAAAGGCCGGTGAGAACATCTATATTCCGGTAACCGTCAAACACCGGATTCAAAATGATACGCCCCGGAACATGGAGTTTATCGAAGTGCAGTGCGGCGATAATCTGGACGAAAGCGACATTATCCGTTATGAGGACGTTTACGGGCGCGTCTAGATTTTTTCGTCTTCACCAAAAAACTCTCTGTCGAAGCAGAGAGTTTTTTATTTTGTCAGACAACATACTGTCCGGAAATTTCTTTAAACTGCGGATGATCCGATTTTTCCAGCCATTCAAAAATGACCATTTCTATCGAGACCACATCCACCTCGTGGCGCAACAGCCGCTGAAAAGCTATAATCCCCTGCAACGGACGACGGGAGGAACAGGCGTTTGACACCACAAAAACCTCGTATCCCAGCTCCTTTAAATCCAGAGCGGTCTGGAGCACGCAGATGTGGCTTTCTATCCCGGCTATGATTATTTGTTTTTTGCCGCTTTTTTTGATGTTGTTCATAATCTCTTTATTGCGGGCGCAGGAAAACTCCGTTTTAGATAAATATCCGGCGTCATCTCCGGCAGCCTGACGCAAATCGGCCATTGTCGGCCCGAGCCCTTTGGGATATTGCTCGGTTATGATAAACGGAACCCCCAGTCGACGGGCCACGCCGATCAGCTTGGCGCAACCGGTGATTACTTCGCGCGGACTGTCCATGGCCGGCGCCAGACGCTCCTGGACATCGATTATCAAAAGCAGAGAATCATCGCGTTTCATTAACATTTCGGTTTTCCTTTTTATTTATATGGTTGACTAAGCCTGATAAAATAAATAATATCTAAAAAAAATAAAATTAACCATTGAAATCAGAAGAAATACCATGAAATTTTCAGATTTGGGCCTGAGCCAGCAAACAATCCGCGCTATAGAAGAATTCGGCATTGCCGAACCGACAACCGTTCAATCAGACGTTATTCCGTCCATTTTGGAAGGTAAAGATGTGTTTACCATTGCCCCGCAAGGCTGCGGCAAAACCATGTCTTATGTTTTTCCGCTGGTAGACATCATCAGCAACCGCGGCGCTCAAAACATTCTGATTATTACCCCGAACTCGGAAAGCTCGGTTATGACGTCGGACCGGCTGGCTATTTTTAACAAATACCACGAAATCAACGGAGCCGCCATCAAAGACGGGGAGGAAGACATTGACAACGAGGCCAATGTTATTATCGGATCGCCGGATTTGCTGGTTGAAATTGCCGAAAACGGAAAAATTGATTTGTCACAGACCAATATTTTGGTGGTGGATGACATCAATCTGATAAAAAAGAACAAGCAACTGGCTAATCTGGAAAAAATTCTTGCCCTGCTGCCCAGCGAAAAACAGAATATCGTTTTTACAAACCGGCGTTCGAAAGAGACTCAGGAAATTCTTGAGAAAATTTTAAACGCTCCCGCCGAAATCAAAGTCGATAAAAACAAGGAGCAAGAGGCAGAACTGAATGCCCAGGCGACCGTATCCGGAAAAATCAAGCCGGAAAAAGCACCGAAAAAAACAGCAGCACCCAAACCACAGGTTTCTATTGTGGATCAGGAGGCGGTCGAGATTTCCAAAAAATATCAGTCTTTCGGCGGACGGGTTCCGACTTTTATTCTCGTAAAAGGCATTTTGGCAGAAAATGAAGAGCGTTAGCCCACACGGTGGGAGCGGTGGCAGCGCCACTGGCACGCACGGCGTGAGCGAAGACTGGCTGCCTAAATAATCTTTAGGTGGGCGCGCGGTGGCAGCGCCACTGGCAATATCTAAGCGGATGTGGAGAGGCTTCCACTTTTCTGGTGGCAGCGCCACGGGCGTAACTTAAGCGGCGGTGGAAAATATTCCACTTTTTTACTGCTATGGTATAGGTTGAGAGTAAAATAGTAGGTTCAAACCGTTTTCGGTTTGGGCCTTTATTTTTTTGTTGCAAAATCGCTTTGATTTATTATCATGATTCCGTCGTCCGGTGAGCGGACGGCGGAGTGTAAGAACTCCTTTACAGTAAAAAACAACTCCTCTTTCGGGGAGCTGTCGATATAAGCATATTCGTATGTCGAATAAGGCAGACTGTCACTGTAACAGTTCTTAACTCCCCGCCTTGACGTTGCTTAAGGCGGTTTTGTTTTACCTAAAACAAATATGGAGTTACAAATGTCAAACAACAAAGCAATGAAGGACTTGTCCCGCGGCGGCCGCCGGTTGGGACAACAGCTTCACGACCTGAGAATATTCAATCGCTTAAGCATTGAGGAAGTTCACGTCAAAACCGGCATACCCACCTGGTGGATAGACGCGATAGAACTCGGCAACCGCGAACTGAGGCTTGAACATCTTTATGTTCTGGCCAAGTTATATAACCGAAAGGTGGTTATTTCTTTGGAAGACAGAGAATAAATAAAAAGGCCGGAAGAAAAAATTTCCGGCCTTTTTAAATACTCACTTTCTGCACTATTTTTTCTTATCTTTTTTATCCGCGTAGGGGTTTTCGGTTTTGCGAACGGTAATTCTCAGCGGAATCCCCCGCAAGTCAAAACTCTCCCGCAGCTGATTGACCAGATAGCGCAGATAAGCATCCGGTAACCCTTCCGGGTTGCTTGAAAAAATATAAAATGACGGCGGACGGGTTTTGGCCTGCGTAATATATCGCAGCTTAATCCGACGCTTATTTTTGCCAAGCGGCGGCGGATATTTATCTATCATATCGGCAAACCACTGATTGAGCGGCGCCGTGGGAATCCGGACATTCCAGCGGTCATAAACTTTGAAGACGGCCCGCATCAGTTTATCCAAATTTTCTTTTTTTAGCGCCGAAATCGTTACGGTCGGCACTCCTTCCGCCTGAGCGAGAGAAGTTTGAAGCTTATCATTTAATTTTTGCAGGGCCTCACTGCGTTTGGCAATATCCCATTTGTTGACGGCAATGACCAACGCCCGGCCCTCGTCAAGAACCTGACGGGCGATTGTCAAATCCTGTTTATCAAGCACGGCATCGGCATCCAGGACCAAAACGACCACTTGAGCCATAAAGGCGGCATGTTTGGTGCTGGCCGCGGACATTTTCTCCAGCGAATCGTCAACCCTGGAAGCCCGCCGCAGTCCGGCCGTATCGACCAGATTGATTTTCCGTCCCTGATAGCTCCATTCGGTGCTGATGGCGTCGCGTGTCACGCCGGCTTCGGGACCGGTCAGCATTCGTTCGTCATTGAGCAGCGCATTAACCAACGTGGATTTTCCGACATTGGGACGCCCGACTATGGCCAGTTGAATCGGCCGTTTTTTATAATCATCCGTCTCTTCTTCCGACGGGGCAACAGGTGTTTCCTGCTTTTGCAAATTTTCATTTTTTTTATCTGCGAAGGGTTTGAGCGCGTCGTATAAATCGGCCAGCCCCTGCCCGTGTTCCGCCGAAAAAGGAATCGGTGTTCCCAGGCCGAATTTGTAGGCCTCAAAAATACTGTCTTCCTGAAGTTTGCCTTCACATTTGTTGGCCAGAAGAATCACCGGTTTTCCGCTCTGACGCAATAAATCCGCAAAATGCTCGTCATACGGCTGAATCCCCGCACGTGCGTCAAACAAAAACAAACTGACGTCGGCCTCACTGATTGCGCGCTTGGTCTGCTCCCACATTCGTTTTTCAAGATTGTCTTCCGTGGAATATTCATACCCGGCGGTATCAACAACATCAAATCTCAAATTCTGCAGTCCGGCCTCAGCTTCGCGCCGGTCGCGGGTGACACCCGGCTTGTCGTGCACAATCGCCACTTTGCGTCCGACCAGGCGGTTAAACAGCGTTGATTTTCCGACATTCGGGCGTCCGACAATGGCAACTTTCAATTTCATTTTGCACCTTTGTTATTTATAGGCCAGAAGTTCGGCGTCAGCCGTACTGAACACGGTCATTCCCTGAGCAATCACCGGCGCGGTTTCCACACCGTCAGGCGTCGTGATGTAGCTGAGAATTTTTCCGTTATACGGCGAAACCGCAAAAACATATCCGTTGGACGTTGCAACAATCAACCGGTCTCCGGTCAGGACAGGGCCGCTTCCGAAAACACCGGTTTTGCTTTCGCCTTCCTCGCCCTGGGGAATTGTTGTATTCCAGATGATTTTTCCGTTGTTTTTATTGAGTGCCAGCAAGTCAAAATCGTTGGTCAGCACATAGAGATAATCTCCGGCGACCCACGGCTGATTGCTGCTGCCGAGTTCGCGCTCCCAAATCCGGGCTCCGGTACGCAAATCTATGGCCGTCAACATGCTGTTATACCCCACCGCAAAAACTTTATCGCCGTCTATAATCGGATTGGCTCTGATGGCGGTAATATTGGCCAGAGAATTCATTCGCTGGCGGGAAACAAGCAAATCTGCCCAAAGGGGCGTTCCGGTACTGGCTTTAAAGGCGCGTAATTCGCCGTTTGAAAATGCGGCAATCACCACATCCATATCCGGATTATACGCCGGACTGGCGCCGCCGACAAGCGTTGTCGCCTCCAGCTCTGTCCGTCCCTTCCATAATTCATCGCCGTCATCGGCATTCAGGGCTATCAGCATATTATCAAAAGTCTGGGCAAACAATTTGTTGCCGTTGACGGTCGGTGCTATGCGAAACGGCATTTCATAGTCTTTGCGCCAAAGTTCTTCCCCGGTAACCATGTCCAGACAGAAAATACCGCCGAATCCGGTCGTGGCATAAATTTTTTTGTTGGCGACGGCTAGGCCGGCACCTTTCATGGATGAGCTCTTGTCGCCTTTGACTGCCGGTTTGAGGCGTTTTGACCAAATGCGGCCGCCGTCATCAAGCCGGAAGGCGCTTACGACGGCATCGGCATCTATCGTGAAGACAACATGATTGGCAATGACCGGCGTGGCAATTAAGAAATCGCGCTTGGAACTACCGGAACCGAATCCGGAAGACCAAACTTCGCGCAGTTTTTCATCCGTTTTCAGGTGTCCCATTAAGTGCAGAGAATTTCCGCCGCTTTGAGACCAGCGGGGATTGACATACGGTGCGGGAAGCTTAATCTTGACTTCACCAGGTTCATAATCCGACGCCAGAGAGCTGCTTTCTTTGATGACGTCAATTCTTTCTCCGTCTATCTGCAGCCGGTCTTTTCCCCAAAAACCGCAACCGGACAAGATTGCCAAAGCACTCAGCATGACTGCCGGTTTGTAGAACTTTCCTGCCATAAAAATCTCCGTTATTTACCTTGGTCGCTGATGATGGTTACCATATCCTGAGCCCGGGATTTGAGACTGTCCTGGACTTTATCGGAATTCAGAATAGCCTCATATTCTTTTTTGGCCTTGTCCATATCGCCGTCGCGAATGGCCAGCATGGCCAGCATTTCGTGCGCGATATTGGCCCAATTGCCGTTTTCGGCAGTCAAAGGCTGCAAAAGAGCCGTAATTTCATCTGACGGCGTATCGCTGTCCAGCATGTACGAGGCCAATTTGATTGTGGCAATCTCCTTCATCTGCTGGTTAGCGCGGCGGCTGTGAATCATCTGTTCCAGAATGTCGGCCGCTTCGGTGTTTTTGCCCTGTTCAAAATAAATGTTGGCAATCTGAAGCTTGGCGACATCGCCATAAACACCATGACTGCTTTTGGCCAAATTCTGCAAAATATCCAAGCTTTCCGCCGTCCGGCCCTGCGACTGCAAAGACACCGCAACGGCATATGCGTTGGAGAGTTCCTGATTACGTTTGGCATTCCACGATTTGAAAGTCTCAAAGCTGACAGCGGCGGTCAGAATCACGGCGACCGCCAAAATAATCACCAGACCGTATTTATCCCACAGACTTTTTATCTGGTCATTTTTGACATCGGCTTCAATTTCTTTCAAAAACACGTCGTTTTTGATGTCTTCTTCATTTTTTGCGGCTTTTTTCATCAATATCTCCTCGCCCGATAAACATAAGCTATATATAATTTATATCTGACAATATAGCAAAGAAAATTTTAAATTTAAGATTATTTAATTACCTCGTGGATTAAAAAGCGTTTAACCCAGCGCAAATCTTCTATCGGCAGTTTGGCTCCGAATTCGATGGTTTTGCTGTCGGAAATTATGGAGACGAAGTAACGTCCCGTCTGCGGGTTTTCGGTAACGTCAATCGCTTCTATTTCCTGTTTGGGCATCTCGTCGTGTTTGGTAGAAAACAACATGTATTTGTGGGTGTTGACGATTTTGTGTTTTTTCAGCACCAGCTTTTCCTTGCGAAACAGCACAAACACCGCGCAAACAATAATCAGCAACATTCCGCCGCAGCCGCCGTAAAAAACCGCCGGAGCAAGATTGCTCAGGAAAATTTGCGGATTAAGCGCCGCAAGGATAATCAGCGCACCGGCGGAGATGATTGCCGCCCAGGCAATGATATTGTAAGCATCCCACACAATTTTGCGGGCTTTCAAAACAATCTTGTCTTTTTTGCGCACATAGGCCACCGTGGACGGCAGCTTTTCATGCGCATCAAAATTGTCAATGACATACCCGAGCTCAGCCATCTCTTTGAGCGACTTATCCAGATTTTTGACTTCGCGCGAAATCAGCCCTTCATCGGTATTGACCAACGCCGGAAGACCGAGTTGCCGGGCATAATATTCCCAGATTTTGCGGATGTTTTTTGGCGATGTGGAAATATAGAGAGGGATAATCTTTTGGGAATCTTTATGATAAAGCTCTATGATATACCTGTTTTTGCTCAAAAAGCCGAGTTGATAAAACTCTATCCGGAACCGCACGCCGGTATAATTTTTGATATTTTCGCGGATAATCACTTTTTTGCCGCTGACTTTACGCCAGCCGATAAAAACGGTTTTGCCGTCAAAAATGATTTTTTTATAACGGATATACGAGGCTATGCTGGCCGCTATCATTCCGAGACCGACAACCATAAAGACAACATCAAAAAAGACCGGAGACACCAACGGTTTATATTCGGCCGCCCCGGAAACCGCCAGTTCGTTCAGGCCGCTCTCCAAATCCCTGAACCCGTTAAACAGTTCGTAACCGCCAAGCAAAAACAGTAAAATTCCGAAAACAATTCCCGGCAGCAGGAAGCTCCAGTTTGTGCGATCCGAGACTCTGGCCGGCAGCTTGTCCAGCCTGAGCTCCAATTTATAGCTAAAATGTTCCGGCGTCCCGTAATCCATGTCTTTTCCCCTGAATATTCCGTCTGTGGCAACAGGCTATCTTATAACAGTTAAATAATCATCTATTTTTTTCAAAATGTAAATTAATTTTAGTTTATTTTAATAATCTTCCGTTAAAGTTATGGCAGATTTGGCTTTTTGCAAGGAGTTATCATGGGAAATCCCGAAGTTTTTACAAACAATTACATGTTTCTGGTGACGCTGGTTTCTCTGGGTTTGCTGCTGGTTTCCTGCTTTTATGCGGGAAGCGTGAAAAAATTCTTCGGAACGGCATGGCTGCTGTTTATCGGCCTGACGCTTGAATTCTGCGCCGAAGGCGTGGCCGTTAAAGCCG
The DNA here is from genome assembly GCA_944389095.1 of uncultured Alphaproteobacteria bacterium. Taxonomy (GTDB): domain Bacteria; phylum Pseudomonadota; class Alphaproteobacteria; order RF32; family CAG-239; genus CAZU01. The sequence continues at coordinate 40,433 of CALXLC010000032.1, read as the reverse complement.
CCGAGGCCTATGCCGCCGGAAACGAAGTGACTTTTTATATCTTTATGGAACTCCTGCTGCTTTTGGTCGGAATGATTTTTATGGCGCTGGCGGCCAGTAACCTGTTGCTCCGCAACTTCTCGCCGATGCCGGTGGTGCTGACCATCAGCCTGCTCGGCCTGGTGGCTATCGGCGCTTTTGTTTTTATTATTCCGGACGGCGCCATGGTCAACAACATGCGTTTAATCTTTCCGCTGGCAGGATTTGTTTATGTTGCCATCGGTTTTTGGTCAAAACTGTCAGAACCGAATAACGGCGGCTATATGCTTGCGGCCGCGCTGAACAGCGTTATCGCACTGTTGTGGGCGGTCAAATTATTTGACTTCCATTTCGGTTTTATTTTGATTCCGTCATTGTACTACGTGCTGATGTCAATGGCCTTTATCATCATCCGCAGCGATTTTGTGGTTCGGAAACTGAAAGAAACCGAAAAACAGGTGGAAGCCTATAACCAACGGGTGGAAGACATTATCAAATCCTCGCCGTTTCCGATTATCATTTCGCAGCTGGGCGACGATAAAATCATTTTGGCCAACAATAATGCGGTTAAGCTTTTCGGTATTAATCCCGGAGAGTTGGAACGTTATCATTTGAAAGATTTTTTTGCCGATACGGATAACCGCCGGTTACTGAACGAACGACTGGAGCAGGAACGCGAAGTCCATGATTTTGAAGTTCTGGTCAAAACGCCGATTTCAGAAACTCCGTTCTGGCTTCTGGCCTCCGCCAACATCATTGATTATAATTATAACCTGGCGCTTTACACCGCTTTTCAGGATATTACCTCCCGCAAAAACCGCGAGGCTCTGCTCAAAAATCAGGCGACCCGCGATCCGCTGACCTCCCTGTATAACCGTCGATATTTTGAAGACGAGGTCAGCCGTCTCATTCTGAAAGCCAAAGGCGACAACGTGCCGTACAGCGTTTTGATGCTGGATGCCGACTTGTTCAAAAAAGTCAACGACACATACGGTCACAAGGTGGGGGACAAAGTTTTAATCGAACTCGGCAATACGGCGGAACGGGCCTTGCGCGACAAGGACATCGTCGCCCGTTACGGCGGTGAGGAGTTTGTCATCTTTTTGCCGGCAATTGCCGCGGAACAAGCCGAACGGGTGGCCGACCGCCTGCGCGAAAGCATCAGTCAGGCCGTGGTCTACTCAGATGAAGGGCAGCCCGTGAAATTTACGGTTTCCGTCGGCGTTTCGTCCTCCGATATTTCCGACAATATCGACACCTTAATCAAAACGGCGGACGAAGCCCTTTACCGGGCAAAGCAAAACGGCCGCAACCGCGTCGAAGTTTTTACCCGCAAAGACCTGCAGGAATTTGAGCAGCAGGGATTAAACGACCGCCGGGACGAAAGCCAAAATCATCATCCGGTTTTTGACAAAGAAAATAATGCCGAAATCTCGTTGCTGGACGGAATCGAAACCAGCCGGATAAGCGATGAGCAGACCTTTATCGAACCTCCCCGCCCCACCGGCGAAAAAGGAGAATAGCCATGGTCTGCCGTTTGACCGGAATCTGCGGCGGCTGCGCCTTGCGCCATCTGGAGCTTTCGGATTACCGCAAACGGAAAGACGAAGCATTTAAAACGCTTATGCGGCAAATTCCGCAGGCAGATTTTCGCCTCGGCACCCCGATTTTTGCGGATGACGGCACCCGGCGCCGTGCCAGTTTGGCTTTTCGTTACGCAAAAGGCCGCCTGACACTCGGATTTAACCGTTTTCACAGCGCGGAACTTGTCGATATTGACACCTGCCCCCTGCTGACCCCGCGGCTTAACGCGGCATTGGGTGATATCCGCCGGCTGCTTGAAGTTCTTTGTGCCGAACCTCTGCATCTTCGCAAAGGTAAAAAAGTGACAACATCGTTTTTATCATCCGGCGATGTCTGGATTTGCGAAACTGACGGCGGTATTGACGTTGTCTTGGAAATTGACGCCGAATTTGAACTGGGACACAGAATGGCGCTGTTTGAAACCGCGGTGCAGATGCCGGACATCATCCGCCTCTCTCATCGAAAAAGGCCTGACGGTTTTGCCGAACCGCTGATGGAAAAAAGCAAACCTTATATCCGAATCGGGGGCTTTGAGGTTTATATTCCCGCGGGAACGTTTTTGCAGCCGTCACGGGAGGGCGAAGCGGCCCTGACCTCTCTGGTTCTGCATTATCTGGGCAATGACCGCGGACGGATTGCCGACTTGTTTTGCGGGGTGGGAACTTTTTCTTATGTTTTGGCCGCCGACAAAGCAAATAAAATCACTGCCGCGGATTCTTCCCCGACTTTGCTGAAAGGGTTTAACGAGACCATCCGCCGCAATATGATTCCCAATATTTCGGTCGTAGAAAAAAACCTGTTCAAATCGCCTTTTACCGCCGGGGAACTTGAGGCTTTTGACGTTGTTCTGTTTGATCCTCCGCGCGCCGGCGCCGCTGCCCAGTGCCTTGAACTGGCCGCTGCAGACAGGCTGAAACGCCCTCGCAAAATTATTGCGATTTCCTGCAATCCGCAAAGTTTTATCCGGGATGCGGGAATCCTTATTTCAGGAGGATACCGGCTGGAGGAGGCAACCATGGTCGACCAGTTTGTTTATTCTAATCACAGCGAACTGGCTGCCGTATTTACAAATGCTTAGAGTCTGTTATAGTAACGGGCAGAGGATGTCGAATGCATAAAAAATATTGGTATTTATTTTTGATTTTGCTTTGCGGAGCCTGTTCTTCCTCCGGTTTGTACAACGGGGAAACCGGTGGATGTCCGCCGGTTTCCATTGTCAAGGACCGAAGCAGGCAGGTTCAGCTGGTTAATTACCGCGATGAATTTGCCATCGAGCTTACCGGATATGACGTCTTTTGTTATAATGTCAGCCATATCCGCCGCCGGGTAGCGGTAGTTACGCCGCATTTCAGAATTAAACGCCTGCACCCTTCGGACGTTACCAGAGTTGACTTTAGCTTTTATACCGACCCGGTGGAAGGACCTCCGGCTTTTTTGGGCAAAAAAAGCTACAGCGCCTCGGTTGAGATTGCCGAAAATGAGGCTGACAAGCAATTCAGCGGCGCTCCGGTCAAAGTCCGGGTACCGTATGAAGGGTATGAGGATTTTACGATTTATCTGGGCATTGACCTGACCCGCGCGGAGTATAATTATAATCAGCGAGCTTTTGATTTTGAGCCTTCTTCCCTGCCGGATGAGACCGGAAAGGACGAACCGGAAATTATAGAAAGAACGGTTTATATTGAGGAAGGATACAATCAGCCGATTATTATCGAACAGCGGCCGAAAAAATCTTCCTGCAGTTCATGCAGCCTTTAGCTAAAAAAATAACAGGAGAAGTTTTATGAACATAAATTCAGAATCCAAAATGGCTAACGCTATCCGCTTTTTGTCTGCGGATGCAATCGAAAAATCCAAATCGGGACATCCCGGCATGCCGCTGGGAATGGCCGATGTCGCCACGGTTCTTTTTTCTGAATTCATCAAGCTCAGTCCCCAACATCCGCGCTGGTTCGACCGCGACCGTTTTGTTCTGTCGGCCGGACACGGTTCCATGCTGCTTTATTCGCTGCTGTACCTCATGGGTTATGAAGACATTACGCTTGAAGACATTAAAAATTTCCGGCAGCTCGGCGCCAAAACCGCCGGCCACCCGGAATACGGGCATCTGGTCGGTATTGACATGACAACCGGACCGCTGGGACAGGGTATCAGTTCCGCCGTCGGCATGGCTTTGGCCGAAAGGATTTTGGCCGCCAAATACGGCGAGGATGTCTGCAACCATTATACCTATGTAATTGCCGGGGACGGCTGTCTGATGGAAGGAATTTCGGAAGAAGCGATTTCGCTGGCCGGTCATTGGAAATTAAACAAACTGGTTGTTTTTTGGGACAACAACAATATCACCATTGACGGTCATGTTACCGATGCCAATTCAACCGATCAGATTAAGCGTTTTCAGGCCGTGGGCTGGAATACGCTGGAGATTGACGGCCATGATTACGACGCCATCCGTCAGGCTATTCAAACGGCACGAGCTTCCGACCGCCCGGTCCTGATTGCCTGCAAAACCAAAATCGGGTACGGCGCTCCGACCAAATGCGGCACGTCGAAATGTCACGGTTCTCCGTTGGGCGCGGAAGAACTGGCGGCCATGAGACAGGCTTTGGACTGGAATTATCCGCCGTTTGAAATTCCGACAGAAGTGCTGAATGCCTGGCGGATGGCGGGGGCCCGCAGCGAACAGGCCTATTCGGAATGGGAAAAACGCGCTCAAAGCAAAGGTTCAGATTTTTGTGACATTATCGAAGGTCGCCTTCCCGCCGGCTGGGATAAAGAATTAAATGCTCTTAAAGAAACGGCAATTGCCGAAAAGACCAAAGTTGCCACTCGCAAAGCCTCGCAGATGTGTCTGGAAGCCATTGTTCCGCATATTCCGCAAATTGTCGGCGGGTCGGCGGATTTGGCGGCCTCTAACCTGACCCTGACCAAGGTTTCCAAAACCGTCACCAAGGACGATTATAGCGGCAACAACATTATGTACGGCATTCGCGAGCATGCGATGGGCGCCATTATGAACGGCATGGCCCTGCACGGCGGTATTATTCCGTTCGGCGGCACGTTTTTTGTTTTTTCGGACTATATGCGCCCGTCGATGCGTTTGGCCGCGCTTATGGGAATCCGCGTTATTTATGTGCTGACGCATGATTCCATCGGTGTCGGAGAAGACGGTCCGACGCATCAGCCCATTGAACATCTGGCCTCATACCGTTGCATGCCGAATATTCTGACCTTCCGTCCCTGCGACGTTGTGGAGACCGCCGAGGCCTGGCAAACGGCTCTTGAAACCGACAACAAACCCAGCCTGCTGGCCTTAACCCGTCAGGGACTGCCGCTGCTGAGGACGTCCGCCAAAGAAAATCTGACGGCCAAAGGCGGTTATGTTATCGCCGGAAACGCGGATAAGCGCCAGGCGACGATTATCGCTACCGGTTCGGAAGTTTCTCTGGCTGTTGACGCCATGAAAAAACTGAAAGAAGAAGGTATTGAAACCGCTGTTGTTTCCATGCCCTGCACCGAACTTTTTGATGCACAGACACCCGATTATCAGGAGCAGGTTTTGGGCAATTGTCCCCGGGTGGCGGTGGAAGCCGCTTCCAAATTCGGCTGGGAAAAATATGTCGGCTTAAACGGCGATATTATCGGCATGGACGGTTTCGGCGCTTCGGGACCGGCCGAAGAATTGTACAAATACTTCGGCATTACGATCGATGAAGTGGTTGACGCTGTTAAAAATTGTCTGAAATAATCCGCCGCTTTCTGAAAAAGGCCGGGAATTTTCCCGGCCTTTGTATTTATTCTCGGTCTTCCAAAGAAATAACCACCTTCCGGTTATACAACTTGGCCAGAACATAAAGATGTTCAAGCCTCAGTTCGCGGTTGCCGAGCTCTATCGCGTCTATCCACCAGGTGGGTATGCCGGTTTTGACGTGGACTTCCTCAATACTTAACCGATTGAATATTCTCAGGTCGTGAAGCTGCTGTCCCAACCGGCGGCCGCCGCGGGACAAGTCCTTCATTTCTTTGTTGTTTGACATTTTGTAACTCCTTAATTTGTTTCGATTAAAACAAAACCGCTTCGTTACAACAACGAAGCGGGGAGTTAGCAACTGTATGACAGAACAGTCCGGGTTCTTCGTCATGCAGACATGCTTATTCCCCCGGCTCCCCATTTAAGGAGTTGTTCTTTTTGTCATTTGGAGCTGCTACACTCCGCCGTCCGCTCTCCGGACGACAGAATTATGATATAAGATGAAAATGATTTTGCAACAAAAAAGTCACCTGCAGAAGCTGAACGGAAGGCAAATTATTTCCGTATCCGACTGCGGTTCTTTTTCAGATTACGCGAGCGGCGGTCAGGGTGTCAACCGATTTGGCTCCGGCTTTTTTTAAAACCACGGCACATTCCCGCAACGTGGAACCGGTTGTCATAACGTCATCCACCAGCACAATTCTTTTTCCTTTGACTTTTTCGGGGTGTCTGACGGCAAAGGCGTTCTTGACATTTTTTATCCGGGCATGACCGGAAAATTCAACCTGCGGCCGGGTGTGACGGCAACGGCACAAAACATCGTAATTGACGGGAATGCCGCTGTAACGGCTGACATATCCGGCCAAAAGCCCCGCCTGATTATAACGGCGTTTTATCAACCGCAGGTAATGCAGCGGCACCGGAATTATCAAATCCGCAGAAGCCTGCCAAATATCATGTCCGGCAGCATACATCATTTGCGCCAAAGCACCGGCGTTTTCGGTTTTGTCATGAAACTTCAGATTAATCACCAACGGTTTGGAGACATCATTATACACAAAAGCCGCCCGGCTCATACGCAGCAATTTTCGGCGTTTTTGCAAACACTCTCCGCACAGCAGGGCTGTATTGTTTTCTGCATTTTCAAACGGCCGGCCGCAACATTGACAATAAGGCGCCGAGATAAAATGCATCTCATTAAAGCAGTCCGGACACAAAGCCGCGCCGCTTTCAACAATCCGTCCGCATTTCAAGCAACGCGGCGGCAAAAAAACGTTCAGCAGTTGTTTCCATATCCCAGACATCAGGCCGACGCAAAAATTTTGGAAAGTTCTTTGTGGATATCGTTGATTTTTTCAACAACGGTAATACCCGCCGCGGCCATGGCATCTTTTTTATCCTGTGCGGAAACATGTCCGTTGGTCATGATATCTCCGGCATAGCCCATTTTATGCCCGAACGGAACCGCATTGCCGGCAACGAATCCGATTAACGGCTTTTTGTGTTCCAGCCGCTGATAGTAGCGGGCGGCCTCTTCTTCAAACGTGCCGCCGGCCTGGCCGATCATGACAACGGCCCGGGTTTCGTCATCCTCCTGAAACTGCCGCACCGCCTCCACAAAATCGATTCCTATCAACATATCATCGCCCAAACCGATGACGGTCGACTGTCCTTCTCCGGCACGGGTGGTTTCAAGAACCGCCTCATAGGTCAACGTGGACGAACGGGAAATAATACCGACTTTTCCGGGCGTGTGAATGTTTTCGGGAAAAATGCCCAGACGCGCCTGTCCCGGCGTGATAATTCCCGGGGTGTTCGGGCCGATAAACCTGGTTTTGGCGCCTTTAAGCATCGCCTTTATCTCCAACATATCTTTAACCGGAACCCCATCCGCGATACAGACCGACAAATCCAATTCGGCCTCCACGGCCTCCCGTACTGCAGATTTGACATACGGCGCCGGCACATACATCACGCTGGCATTGGCACCGGTTTCGGCTTTTGCTTCCCTGACCGTATTAAAAACCGGAAGCCCCAAATGTATTTCGCCGCCTTTACCCGGCGTGACGCCGCTGACGACCCTGGTTCCGTAATCCAACGACCGGCGAATGTGAAACGTGGCCTGTGTTCCGGTAATTCCCTGGCAGACGACTCTGGTGTCTTTGTTGACTAAAATCGACATCACTCGTTCTCCTCAACCGCGTCAGAAAGTTTGTTGACCGCGTCTTCCATGGTTTCGGCCATAATAATCGGCAACCTGGATTTTTCAAGAATTTCCCGGGCCTCGTCTTTGTTTGTCCCTTCAAAACGCACAATCAGAGGTACATTCAAACCGACTTCCGATGCCGCCGAAATAATGCCGTCGGCAATCAGATTGCAACGCAAAAAACCGCCCAGAATATTAATTAAAATTCCTTCTACCCGCGGATTGGTCATAATGATTTTTATTCCCGAAGCGATTTTGTCTTTGTCAACGCCGCCTTTAACATTCAAAAAACAAGCGGTGCCTATGCCCTTGCCGCGCAGCAAATCCATTGCGGCCAAAGCTATTCCGTCGCCGTTGACGATAAGGCCGACGGAACCGTCAAATTCACTATAATTAAAACGATATTTGGCGGCTTGAAGCTCTCGCTCGGAAGCCTCGTAATCGTCCTTAAGCCGCAGGATTTCCTGATGCCGGTAAAGCGCGTTGTCATCAAATGAAATTTTGGCGTCCAGCGCGACAATTTCCCCGCCTTGGGTAACGCCGGCCGGGTTAATTTCAATCATAACCGCATCATTGTCTATAAACGCCCGGTGCAGCCCGTTGATAAAAACTTCGAGATTTTTGGCACAACGCGGCGGAAGTTTCAAAAAATCCATAACCCGGCGTACCTGCTCGGGCGTGGTTTCTCCCTCAAGGTCAAGCGGTATCTTGAGAATCCGTTCCGGATGCCGGACCGCAAGCTCCGAAATATCATAATTGACAACCTCGGCCACCAGCAGCGTTAATGCCGCGTTGAGGCGGTCAATGGCCAGTCCCGCATAAAAAATGCCGTTGACTTTTGTAAACGCTTCGACATACAAACGCCCAACCTGTTTGCCTTTGGGACCGGTTTGAACGGTTACCAACGTCGAACCGAGCATTTTTTCCGCTTCCGTTACGATGTCACGCCGGCTTTTAATCAGACGGATACCGCCGCCTTTGCCGGCTTTTTTCTCCAGAAAATACCCCTTGTTGCGGGCACCGGACTGGATTTGCGCCTTGAGCATCCACGGGCCGCGAAGCGTGCTGCGGAAAGCGACCCTTTTGGCCTCGTGCGGCGTATATGCCACACCGCCTTTGGGAATTTTAATGCCGTAGCGGCTGAGAATTTTTTTTGCCTGATATTCGTGGATGTTCATGCAAAGAATTCCTTTGTTCAGAGGATGCCGGCATAAGCGCGGATTTTTTCGGTCATGGCAATCAGCCCGTTGCGCCGGCTGGGGCTCAAGTGTTCGCTTAATCCCAGTTTTGCAAAAATATCGTCTACCGCAACCGCTTTAATTTCTGCCGGGGATTTATCCGAGTATATCATCAGGACAATTGCTATCAGCCCTTTGACAATCATCGCATCGCTGTCCCCTTCAAAATGAAGCGTGCCGTCCGGGCGCTTGGACGGAACCAGCCACACCTGCGACTGACAGCCGCGGACCTTCCATTCGTCCGTATGAAATTTGGCATCCAGCGGCGGAAGTTTTTCTCCCAAATCAATAATGTAGCGGTATTTATCTTCCCAACCGTCCAAAAATTCAAAATTTTCAATTAACTCTTCAATATTCATGGGCTTTATCCGTCTGAAACCTGTTTTTATGATGTAACACCGAAAGCGTTCAGTGTCCATAAAAAAATGCCGGCTGAATAAAATCAGCCGACAGTTTTTTGATGATACTTGTTTGCGGCATCTATAAATGCGGCAAACAATTTTTTGGCATTCTCATCACCAATCTTTACCAGACGTTCGGGATGCCATTGAACCGACAAGACAAAGTCGCTCCAGGGATGTTCAAACTCTATGACCTCAATTGTTCCGTCGGGGGCTCTTCCGGTGACTCTAACGTCATTCCGGAAACCATCCGTCAATGCCGTGTTATGGCAGCTGTTTACCGCTATTTTATCCTGTCCGGCAATTTTGCGTATCAGGCTGTTTGGCGCCAGACAGACATCATGGGACAGAATATATGGTTTTTGGCGGTGGCTGCATGCCTCGTCCAGTTTGTCATTCAACCCGGTATTCACTCCCGCCCCCTTATATACACCCAGCATCTGCATTCCGCCGCAAATGGAAAAAGTGGGCAGATTGTTCTGCATGGCGTATTTTATCATGCTTACATAAGTACGGGGACGACGTTCATACGGCGCGTTGGGATGCTTCTTTATCAGGCGAAAATTGCCGCCGATCAGAAGTATTCCGTCCGGACGCGTCAGCCGAAGCTGCTCATAAACATAGTCATAAACAATAAACACCGGAGCGCCGCCTGCCGCAACAAGGGCATCCACATAATCGGGAAAGACCGTGTAATCTTCCTTACTGCGGTCCGGATGCAAATCCTGCGCAAGGACAATGGCTATCAAAGGTTTGCCGGTATAGTCAAAGTCAGGAAGCAAAATACGGGGAACATTGCCTTTGAAAAAAGACTGTTCAACCTCCGCCGCAGTAATTCCCCACAAAGGAACTTTTTCGTGAGGGTAGGCCATTTGGCGCAAAAACAGTGTATCCATATCTCAATAATTTAGTATCGGAGATGAAGATACACGTTTTAGAACGGAAAGCAACAAAAATTTTGTTTCAGAACAATTCAAACATGGCTTTGGCCTCATCGCTCATGTTTTCGAAGCTCCAGGCCGGTTCCCAGACGATTTTGACTTCAACCACGCCGACACCGTCCAGAGCAGCAACCGCATCGGCGGCCTGCTGCGGCAAAACGCCGGCAACCGGGCAGGTCGGCGTGGTGACAGTCATTTCAATATAAACATCGCCGTTGCTTTTGGTTTCGATTTTATAAACCAGCCCCAAATCCCAAATATTTATCATAATTTCGGGGTCAGAAACGGTTTTAAGGGCGGCGATAATTTCTTCACGCGAGGCAAAGTCCGTCTTTCCCTCCGGCAAACTTTTTCCGGCATAGGCAACGTAATCCTGCAACGGCTGTCCGTCCGCCAGTCCCAGCGCGCCCAAAAGCTGCGCTTCGTTGGCATTTATAATCTCGTCTTCACTCATGTCTGTCTCTAATGCACCAAAACCAATCCGATAACGGAAGTCAGCAAAACAGCAACTATTTTGAAATTGACTCCGGGATAATCTTTACACCCTTTCCACCTTAAATACAAGGCATTGGCAAAGATTATCCATAGCGGATACAAGAAAATCAATGCCGAAGCATATGCCGGATTGGGCGTCAGATACATAGCCAAATTTTTGACCACAATCAACAAAGCACCCAGAACGACAAACACTGTTCCGCACCGCAGATTTTTTCCGTTTACAAGATCTTTCGGCCGGTGTCGGCGCAAAAAAGCGTAAAAGTTTGCACTTCCGGATACCGCCGCGGTTATTAAAATATAATAAAAAATCGCCGACGGCAAATTTGCCGCGCCGAAATGCATGCTTTCTTTGTTGACAACGTCATTAAGAGAGAGCGCAAACAGCACCGGCAGCAAATATTGAAAAGCTTTGCGGCTGGCTTTGATTTTATTGAGCCCCATAATCGAAAAAGCTATCCCGGCCAGACAGGCGACAACCAGCAAAAAACGCCTGATGTCCGCCGTTAGTTCAAAAAACTGCTGGGGACGGATGACCAGCCACAGGGCAAAAATCAGGCCAAGGGACAACGGTTGAACGGCGCCGGTTATCTCTGCGCCGAACGCTTTGGACGAACGCAGCAGACGGTTATCGTCAAAGGCTATCAAAAACCCCTGCAGCGTACACAACGCATAAAACTGCCAGTTGTCTATCGGCTCAAACAAAAAAGCAAACGGCAGCAGCATGACAACCTGTCCGAATCCGCGGTAAACCATCATCATTGCGCCGGGAAGCCTGAAAATCTGATTGACGTATATATACAACGACGTCAGCACGCTGCAGCCCAGCGCCGCCACCCACCAGTATTGCGACACGAAACACTACTCCTCTACATAAATTTGGTGCTGTTATAAACCATTTCGGGGGCTTGTCAATGCGCCTCAGAAAAAGGTTTGGGCCTTGTGCAGAGCTTCAATAAAACGGTCGATATCCGCATGATTGGTGTACAGGCCGAAACTGGCCCGGGTCAGCGACTCGTACCCCATACGGCGAACCAACGGCGCGGCACAGTGATGCCCGACACGAACGGCAACGCCCTCCTTATCCAGAATAAAAGCCAAATCCTGCGGATGTATTCCGTCGACGGCTATTGAAAACACGCCGCCCTTGCCCGGCGCCGTGCCGATTTCATGCACCCCTTTGACCTCAGAGAGGCGGGAATGCATGTAATCAACCAATTCGTTTTCATGAGCGGTAATGTTTTCCATACCGAGATTTTGCATATAATCCAATGCCGTGCCCAAGCCGATGGCCTGAACGATTGCCGGCGTTCCGGCTTCAAACCTTGCCGGCGGTTCGTCAAACGTCGTCGTCTGATAGGTGACAACATCAACCATATCTCCGCCAAACTGATAGGGCGGCATGGCCTCTAAAATTCCGGCTTTGCCGTATAAAACGCCAATACCGGTCGGGCCGTAGGTCTTATGCCCCGAAAAAGCCAGAAAATCACAATTCAAATCCTGCACGTCGGTTTTCTGATGCACAACGTATTGACAGGCATCCACCAAAACCTTGGCACCGACATCATGCGCGGCCCGTATCATTTCTTTCAGAGGAAAAATCGTTCCCAACACATTTGACATGCCGGTAACGGCAACCAATTTGGTTTTGCCGCCGAGGCCGCGTCGGTATTCATCCCAATTGAAACTGCCGTCGTCGTTTATCTTAAAAATTTTCAGTTCGAATCCGATTTCATCACGCAGCATTTGCCAGGGGACCAGATTGGCATGATGCTCAGCTTCCGAAATCAGCACTTCGTCAATTCTGGTCAGAAACTTGCGTCCCCAGGTTGATGCCACCAGATTAATCGACTCCGTGGCATTGCGGGTGAAGATGATTTCGCGTTCGCTTTCGGCATTCAAAAATTTCTGCACTTTTTTCCGTGCGGCCTCATACTCCGATGTTATCTCCTCACTCAGCAGATATGATCCGCGATGAACATTGGAATATTCGCGGGTGTAAATTTCCATGATGCGGTCTATGACCTGCTGCGGTTTTTGCGCAGATGCCCCCGAATCCAAAAAAGTGTTTGGTTTGCCGTTTATGCTCCGGGACAAAACCGGAAAATCTCTTCTGACGGCTTCAACATCGTACATTTTTTATTCTCCTGCGGATGAATGTGCATATGATGTAATCCACCGGCGGATATTTTCATCCCTTATTTTGGAGATGACATCATTGAGATAAGCTTCTATCAACAGATGTTTGGCTTCTTCTCTGCCGATACCGCGGCTTTGCATATAAAACAGCTGTTCCTCGTCAAGTTCGCCGCTGGCAGCGCCGTGCGAACACTTGACGTCGTCCGCAAAAATTTCCAATTCGGGCTTGGCGTCGATTTCCGCCGTATCGCTCAGCAGCAACGCTTTATGCAGCTGGCGGCCTTCGGTTTTTACCGCATGCGGCGCAATGCGGATTTTTCCTTGAAAAACACCTTTGGCATCGCCGCCGACCACTCCTTTGACCAACTGCTCCGAAAACGTACAGGGAGCCAGATGCTCAATATCCGTCGTGGTGTCCAGCGTCGCCCAGCCGTTCATGACATATGCCGCATTGACTTCGGCCCGGGCTTGTTCTTCCGTCAGCAGCACACGGGTTTCGTTACGGGCAATATCCGCCCCTTTTTGCAGACAGAAACCCTCATATGACGCGCCGGATTTTTCCTCCACAATCGTCAGAGCCATGTGCCCGGCCTTAAAGGCCTCGTTCTGGAGTTTATAATGCCGAAGGGCGCTGTTTTTCTCCAAAAAAACCTCATTGACGACATTACAGAAATAACGCGATTTGACCTCGCTGCTGTAATGGTAATATTCAATCAGTCCGGCTGCGGCCCCCTCCTCCAAAACAATCAGATTGCGCAGATTGAAAAAAAGATTTTCACGGCCCGCCGCGGTATGATTTATTATAATCAACGGTTTTTTGAGGGTGACATTTTTTTCTATGCGGATGTAAACGCCTTCCTGCAAATAGTATGTGTTCAGCGCCGCAAAAGGATGGCGCTCCAAATCGACTAATTTTCCCAGACGGTCTTTTACCTCGCCGCGAAGCATAACGGCCTCTATCAGCGGCAAGACCTCCACGCCCTGCGGCAAATCGCTGGCCGCCGGATTAAAAATGCCGTTTTCAAAATAAATTCCGTATCCTTCCGGCAAAGGTTCAAACACATCGGCTTTGCCCTCAATCTTTTCTTTTGAAGGGAAATCCGTTTGTTTTTTTCCGGTATTGACGACATAATCGTCCGCATTGAGCGCCCGGGGTTTGGTATATTTCCAGGCCTCGGTTTTGGCCCCGGGGAATCCCTGCTTCTGATAGGCTTCCAGTCCCTGTTTCCGAAGTGTTGAAAGCCAGGGTATCTCTTCTCCCATTAATTCCGTTTTTTGTATTAATCCGGCCATGCTATTTTTCTCTCACAAATTCGGCGTAGCCTTTTTCTTCCAATTCCAAGGCCAAGTTTTTGTCTCCGGATTTTACGATATGCCCTTCGGCAAAAACATGCACAAAATCCGGAATAATATAATTTAACAGTCGCTGGTAGTGGGTAATGACAAGCATGGAACGCCTGCCGTCGCGCAAAGCATTTACGCCTTCGGCCACAATTTTAAGGGCGTCGATATCCAGGCCGGAATCGGCTTCGTCCAAAATTGAAAGGGCCGGTTTCAAAATCGACATCTGCAGGGTTTCAAGACGTTTTTTTTCGCCGCCCGAGAAGCCGACATTGACCGGACGTTTAATCATCTCGGCATCTATGCCCAGCTTTTTACCTTCTTCACGCACCATTTTCAAAAATTCCATGGTATCCAGTTCCGGCAGACAATGATGCTGGCGAATCGCGTTTACGGCATGTTTTAAGAAAGTAGCCGTCGGAACGCCGGGAATTTCAACCGGATATTGCATGCACAAAAAAACGCCTTCCCGCGCACGCTCTTCCGGCGACATGGACAGCAGGTTTTTACCGCGGAAGCGGATTGAACCCGCGGTTACTTCGTATCCGGGTTTGCCGCACAAGACATAAGACAAAGTTGATTTTCCCGCCCCGTTCGGCCCCATTATCGCATGGACTTCCCCTTCATTAATCGTTAAGCTGAAACCTTTGATAATTTCTTTGTCACATACCCGGGCATGCAGATCTTCTATTTCCAACAACGGTGTCTTATTCATTCTCTTCTCCTATGCGGCGTGGGTTTTGTCCCAGTCGTTCAAACGCTGCTCTATCAATTTTATCTTTTGGGCTTTATAAGCTTCAACTTTTTCGGCAATCCGGTAATTTTCTTTCAGTTGCTCAAGCATGATTTCGACATCGGCGGTTTCTTCAATAATCGCATCAATATTATCTTTTTTGCGGTTGATGTTTTTCAGAACTTCTTTCATCAATTCCGACATTTCTTCAACCACCATCAGCATTTGCGGCTGTTCGCCCCAGGTTTGCAAAGCCCGCTTCAAAACCGGATTTATCATTACCCGACACTCCCTTCCAAACTTATGTTAATCAACTTGGCCGCCTCTATGGCAAATTCCATCGGCAGATGCTGCATCACCTCTTTGCAAAAACCGTTGACAATCAGGCTGACAGCCTCCTCTTCGCCAATACCCCGCTGGCGACAGTAAAACAACTGCTCGTCGCTGATTTTTGAGGTAGTCGCCTCATGTTCGATGACTGCTGTCTTGTTGCGGTTTTCGATATACGGGACGGTGTGCGATCCACAGGAATCCCCAATCAGCAAACTGTCACACTGCGAATAATTGCGTACGCCGGAAGCCCCGGGCGCCACTTTGACCAACCCCCGGTATGTTTG
The DNA here is from genome assembly GCA_944389095.1 of uncultured Alphaproteobacteria bacterium. GTDB lineage: Bacteria > Pseudomonadota > Alphaproteobacteria > RF32 > CAG-239 > CAZU01. The sequence continues at coordinate 24,969 of CALXLC010000032.1, read as the reverse complement.
ATTGGAGCAGCCGGCGGAAATCCCCTTGGAGATGATTTTGGAAGTGGTATTTCTGCCGATATGAATCATTTTGGTTCCGGTATCGGCCTGCTGGCGGTTGTTGGTAATGGCCACCGAATAAAATTCGCCGGATGAGTTATCGCCCTGCAGCACGCAAGAAGGATATTTCCAGGTGACGGCCGAACCGGTTTCGACCTGCGTCCAGGAAACTTTGGCATTTATACCGCGGCAGGCGGCCCGCTTGGTGACAAAATTATATACGCCGCCTTTACCGTCTTTATCTCCGGGATACCAGTTCTGAACCGTTGAATATTTGACCTCGGCATTGTTCAGCACCACTATTTCGACAATGGCGGCATGAAGTTGATTTTCATCCCGCTGCGGCGCCGTACAGCCTTCCAGATAAGAAACATAACTGTCATCGTCGGCGATAATCAGCGTCCGTTCAAACTGTCCGGTGTTTTTGGCATTAATCCGAAAATACGTCGATAACTCCATCGGACAGCGGACGCCTTTGGGGATATAAACGAAAGACCCGTCAGTAAACACCGCCGAATTAAGACAGGCAAAGAAATTATCCGTATACGGCACTACCGACCCCAAATATTTTTGCACCAGTTCGGGATGCTCTTTAACAGCCTCGGAAATTGAACAAAAAATGATACCCTTTTCGGCCAGTTTGGCACGGTATGTCGTGGCGACAGAAACGGAATCAAACACGGCATCAACTGCGACGACACCGGCCAGCACCTCCTGCTCTTTTAAGGGGATGCCTAATTTTTCGTAAGTTTCCAAAAGCTCGGGGTTTACCTCGTCCAAGCTTTTGGGCGCCGCTTTTTGGCGGGGAGCGGAATAATAAGACAGATTTTGGTAATCAATCTTGTTATAAACCAGTTTGGCCCAGGACGGTTCGGTCATGGTCTTCCAAAATTCAAAGGCCTTCAGACGCCGCTCCAGCAGCCATTCCGGCTCGCCTTTTTTTTGCGAAATCAGGCGGATAATATCTTCGTTAAGACCGCGGGACACCGTATCGGCTTTGATGTCGGTTACAAATCCGTACTTATATTTATCTCCGCTTTCGTCTATGATTTGTGGTTTGTCAGCCATGGCCTCTTTCTTATCGTTATTTTCCTTTTCCGGTTTACAAAATTAAGTTTTTTTTGCGTAAATTGCAACCTCTATTTAACCAATCTTTAGCTTTTTTGCCTTTATGCTGATATAATGTTTTTATATAAGGAGCCGTTATGATTATTGCCGTAATTGCCGTGTTGAGTCTTGCCGTCGTCTTGCTGCTGATTTACAGCCTTATCCTGCGAAACAAGCTCAGACAGACCAGCCGCAACCTTAAAGAACTCATCAAAGAAAACGACGGGCAACAAAGCAATCCGCAAAAAACCAACGGCGATATCTATTTTAAGATTAATAAAGAATTTATCATTACCTATATCAGCGAATCGGGAGCGGATATTTTGGGATATTCGCCTGACGAACTTATCGGCAAATCAATTCTCGGCTCTCTGCTGGAAGACAAAAAAGCGAATCGTGACGCTTTGGAATTTGCGCTGAGCAAAATGTGCCGCAATCAATCCACCATCAACACCCAGATTGTGCTGCAAAAAGGCAACGGGCAAAAACAGCTGATGTTGTGCCGCGAACGACCGATTTTGGATGAAATTCTCGAGTGCGAAGGCGTCAGTTTTTTGTGCAAAGACGTCTCTGAAGCCCGGGCCTGGCAGGAAAACCTGTCACAGTTTAACGACCGCGATATTTTTACAAACGCGCTCAACGAGCATGCCCTGCTTGATCGTTTTGAGCACGACTTTCAGCTGGCAAAACGCTATAATAAGGAATTTTCCTGTATTGTCGTCGAACTGCGGGATCTTTATGATTTTATCAGCAAAGGCATTGACTTTGAAACGGCGGACAAGCTCTTAAAAGTGGTCAGCGACGTTTGTTTTGCCAACCTGACTCCCAATGCCAACATCGGCCGGGTGGACAAGACCAAAATCGTCATGGTTCTGAACGGCACCTCCCGTGACAAGGCCGAAGCCATTGCCAAAAAGATTTTTGCAGAAGCGGTTCCCGCAATCAAAAAACTGCGGGTTGACGAATACAATGCCCAGATGATGGTCATTACTTATACCAACCGCAAAAACTACAGCGACAGTTATGACGGAATGTGGGCGCGGCTGCGGCGGCATATAAAAACAGCTCTCAAGCAGCGGACGTACGGCGTGGTTTCTTCTGACAACCGCGGAACAGTCGTATTGCCGCCAGCCCCCTCCAAGTAATAAAATATTAATGACTGCGTGCTACGCTTAAGCAATATTAAGTCGTAAACTTGAGAAGTGTATGCTTTGCCGACGTTAAAGAAAAAGTTTTTAATCTGGCTCTGCCCGATTGTCATCCTGCTTTCCGGCTGCGCAAATGACCGCATCCGGCTGCTCGGCTATGATCTCAGCGGCTTTTTCGGCACGCATCCGGATTATGTGACGGTTCAAAAGGGAGATACCCTTTACAGCATTTCGCGGCGGTATAACGTGCCTATCCGGGAAATGATTGAGACTAACAATCTCCGGCCGCCCTATACCCTGACCATCGGCCGGACGCTCCGGCTTCCCGATGCCAGATACCATATCGTGCAAAAAGGCGATACGGTCTACAACATTTCCAAAAGATACAACGTAGATATGAGTTCACTCAGCCGCGTCAATAACATTGACGCGCCATATACTCTGAAAATCGGCCAAAAACTTATTTTGCCCGGTTCCGTCGTTACCACCGTTCAGCCGACGCATTACGTTTCCAACAGCAAACCGACTCAAAAGACGACCTCCCGCCGGTCTTCGTCAAAAAAGAAAACAACTTCTTCCGCAAAAAAGACAACCGCCCAGAGTTCTTCGACGAAAGTTCAAAAGCGGAACGCCAAATTTGACTGGCCGGTTAAAGGCAGGGTTATTTCCAAATTCGGACCTATCGCCAAAGGGCGCAACAACGACGGTATTAATATTCAGGCCCCCCTCGGCACCGCCGTCAAAGCAGCCGATGCGGGGACCATTGCTTATGCCGGCAACGAACTGCGCGGGTTCGGCAATCTGATTCTGCTTAAACACAGCGGCGGCTGGATTACCGCCTATGCCCACAATGACCGCCTGCTGGTCAAAAAAGGCCAAAAAGTCCGCCGCGGAGAAAAAATTGCCACCGTCGGCGCCACCGGCGGCGTCAGCACGCCGCAGCTGCATTTTGAGATACGCGCCGGCAAAAAGGCCGTCAACCCGCAAAGCTACCTCAAATAAAATCTTCGTTTTTGAATTGAAATAAATACCGATATCTGCCCGTTTTTGCAAAAAAATCTTGTGAACTATTCAAATTTGCCCTATATAAGCAAATGAACGTGATATATAGTGTCAGACAGTTATTAATTTTTTGGAGAATAAAATGTTTATCAGTCCCGCTTTTGCACAAGCTGCCGGCGCTGCGGCCCCGGCTGTCAGCCTGACTTCAACCCTGCTTCAGGCCCTGGCGATTTTTGCCGTTTTTTATTTTTTGTTTATCCGTCCGCAAATTAAGCGGGCAAAGCAACATAATGCCATGATTTCCGCCATTAAAAGAGGGGATAAAATCGTTACCGGCGGCGGTATTCTGGCAACGGTTGCCGATGCGGCGGATCCGGAATTTCTGACCGTCGAAATTGCCGAGGGCGTCAAAATCAAAGTTGACCGCGCGTCCATTCGCGGCGTGCTGCAGCCTGAGGCCGCTGCCGTCAATGACAACAAAACTTCTTCAAAAACAAAATCTAAGACAAAAAAATAAAAGGCCTTAAAATGTATAAATTATCCAAATCAAGAGTAATTATAATTCTTGCCATTTGCGCATTGGGTATCTTTTTTGCCATTCCTAATCTGGTCAGCAATAAAGACAAGCTTCCGTCATGGTGGCAGCCGATTAATCTGGGATTAGACCTGCAGGGCGGTTCCAATCTGCTGCTGGAGGTTAAGATTGACGATGTTATCAAAGAACGGATGGCCTCTATTGAAGACGCCGCCCGGCAAATTTTGCGCGAAAACAGAATCCGTTATCAAAATCTGGCCGCAGGGGACAGTTCCGTTAAGGTCAAAATCGAAAATTCCGGTTCCCGCAGCAAGGCGGCCAATCAGTTTCGCAAAATCGACAGCGGCATTGAAGTTAAAGAAAATGCCGACGGTACTTTGGAAATCGCTTACAGCGAAGTTGAACTCAACAAGTTGAAAATGCGGGTTGTGGAACAATCAATTGAAATCGTCCGCCGCCGTATTGACGAGCTGGGCACCAAAGAACCGGTTATTCAGAGTCAGGGCGCCGATCGCATAGCCGTTCAGCTGCCTGGGTTGCAAAATCCGGAAGAAGTTAAAGCTCTGCTTGGCAAGACGGCCAAAATGTCTTTCCATTTGGTGGACAGCCGTTCTACAGCCGCAGAAGCCAAACGGGGTAAACTTTCGGCCTCCTCACGGCTGGCTCAAGGCAGTGAGGGAGAGTATTACGTTATCAGCCGCAAACCGGTGGTCAGCGGGGAAAATCTGGTTGACGCACAACCGGCCTTCCAGGAAGGCGAGCCGGTAGTCAGCTTCAAGTTTAACTCTCTCGGCGGCAAAAAGTTCGGCGAGGTGACAAAAGAAAACATCGGCGAACGGCTGGCGATTGTTTTGGATAACGAGGTTATTTCCGCCCCGGTCATTCAAAGCGCCATTTTGGGCGGAAGCGGCGTAATCAGCGGAAACTTTACAGTCCAGTCCGCCAATGATTTGGCTTTGTTGCTGCGTTCCGGCGCACTTCCCGCCCCGCTTGAGGTGCTGGAAGAAAGAACCGTCGGCGCCGGTTTGGGCGCGGATTCCATCCGTGAAGGCGTTGTTGCTTCCCTTATCGGTCTGGCGGCCGTTGTGGTCTTTATGGTTGCCGCATACGGTTTGTTCGGTCTGTTTACAACGGTTACCGTATTTATGAACCTGTTTTTGATGCTGGGCATTCTCAGCTTTATGGGTACAACGCTGACACTGCCCGGAATTGCCGGTATCATTCTGACAATCGGCATGGCCGTTGATGCCAATGTGCTTATCTTTGAAAGAATGCGCGAAGAAGTTAAACACGGACGCTCGACCAAAGATGCGGCTGAAGCCGGTTTTACCGAAGCCTGGGGAACAATTTTGGACTCCAACCTGACAACACTGGTTGCTGCTTTTGTTCTGTTCTATTTCGGTTCAGGACCGGTCAGAGGATTTGCCGTCACGTTGGCTGTCGGTATTGCAACCTCCATGTTTACTTCGGTTACGGTCACCCGCCTGATTATTACAAGCTGGCTGATGAAGTATAAGCCGACAAAACTGCCAATCTAGTATTTGAGGATATTTGAAATGTTAAAAATTTTCAGTTGGGTAACCAAGGATACCAATATTGATTTTATGAAAGTCAGAAAAGCAGCTTATGCCTTTTCTGCGACGTTGATTGCTTTGTCAATCATCAGCATTGTCGTCAAGGGGTTCAATTACGGAATCGATTTTTCCGGCGGTATTTTGATGGAAATCAAAAGCGAATCCCCGATTGATGTGGAGGATTTGCGCAAGCAGCTGGATAAAGTTGACCTGGAAGACGTTAACCTGCAAAGCATCGGTGAAACGGGCGAAGAAATTATGATTCGCGCTCAGGCCAAAGAGCTTAATGAGCAGGAACAGATGGCCGCCGTTAATCAGATTAAGGAAGTTTTGGGTGACAGCTACGAATATCGCAGGACGGAACTGGTCGGTCCCCAAGTCGGCGGAGAGCTGAAAAAATCCGGCGTTATCGCTTCGGTTATTGCGGTGTTGGCGATTTCGCTGTATATCTGGTTTCGCTTTGAATGGCAGTTTGCCATCGGCGCCATGCTGGGTTTGATTCATGACCTTGTCATTACGGTCGGCTTGCTGTCTTTTCTGCAGTTTGACTTTAGTCTGACGACGGTGGCGGCAATCCTGACGCTGGCCGGTTATACGGTTAATGACAAAGTTGTTACTTATGACCGTATCAGAGAGAATCTGCGCAAATTCAAAAAGATGTCGCAATATGACCTGCTGAACAAAAGCATTAACGATATTTTATCCCGCACAATCTTAACCGGTTTCACCACTCTGTTTGCGGCGCTGGCGCTGCTTATCTGGGGCGGGGATACCCTGCGCAGCTTTGCGTTTACGATTGTTGCCGGCGTTATTATCGGCACTTATTCTTCGATTTATGTTTCGGGGGTCTTTCTTAATCTGTTTGACCTGAGAGCCGCCAGCGAAGAAAAGGACATTAATCCGTTTGGAAATGTCGGATAAAATGTTTTTATAAAAAATCCTCCGCCCTGCGGAGGATTTTTTTGTTTCCGGCACTTGCACATTAATTTTTTTGAGTTTATTCTCTATTTAAATTTAATTTGGAGCAGGATAAAAAAATGGCAAAAATTTCTTGGAAACCCGGAACAATGCTGGCCCCGGTGCCGCCGGTGATGGTTACATGCGGCACTATGGAAAAACCGAACGTTTTGACCGTGGCGTGGACCGGAATTATTAACTCGGAACCGCCGATGACGTATATTTCGGTACGTCCGTCCCGTTTTTCTCACGACATAATTAAGGAATCCGGAGAATTCGTTATCAATATTTCAACCCTTGAGCTGGCGCGAGCCTGTGACTACTGCGGGGTTAAGTCCGGAAAGAATACAGACAAGTTTAAAGACATGGCGCTGGAAATTGAACCCTGCTCCCATGTGAAAGCGCCCATGTTGGTCAAAGCGCCGATTTCTTTGGAGTGCAAAGTTAAATCCATTACCTCTTATCCGACGCATGACATGTTTTTGGCCGAAATCGTCAATGTAAACGTTGATGACCGTTATTTGGAGGAGGACGGCAGGCTTGCCTTGGAGAAAGCAGGACTGCTGGCATATGTTCACGGCCGTTACTATACGCTGGGACGTGATTTAGGCGCCTTTGGTTTCTCGGTGGACAAAACCAAAGAAAACAAAACAAAACCGCGTAAATCCAAATTTATGGAAATGCTGAAATTGGAAGAAGCGATTCATGATATAAAAACAGGCAAGAGGAAACCGGCGGCCAAACGCCAATCCGCGGCCGGACGTTTCGGCAACGGTGCCAAGAGACCTTTCGGAAAAAAAGCTTTCCGCGGCAACGGAAAAGATAAGCGGCGTCCTTATATTAAACCCAAGGCCCCGGCTGCGGCACGCCCCCAACTCAAGAAAAAGGATTTCAATCCGGATAAAGCATCGTCTTAAGATGTTGTTTTGCATGCTAAGAGATTCAGGCTGTCTTTGTATCAAACGGGGCAGCCTGATGTTTTTTTATTGAAAAATCCCGTGTGGTGCGGGTAATTTTGCTTTTTGATATTACGGTATTTGAAAAGGCATTTTTAACGGTTGTGCCAATAAAGCAAACGACGTTTATGAATTTGAATAATTTGCCGTTGACGGGAAAGGACCAATCAGCCGTTGCCGCGTTGATTGTCTCGCGTTCCGGCCAATGAGCGGTCAAGAGTACGGGCAACAATTTTGCGTCTTTTGGCGGGATCTTTGGTCCCGCGGTAGACGCTGAGCAGTCGTCCCAAAGCTTTGACGTCTTCCCGGTCCTTGTTTTTATTACCTTCTTTTTGGGAGGCATGGTAACGGTCGACCAAAACTTTTTCATCTTTGCTGAGCTGCTGATATTCCTTTGTCGATTTGTATTTTTTGGCATCCATGCTGGTCAGCTTGTCAAGATTGTCCATTTTTTGCACGCCGGCGTCGATGGCCTTTTCGTCGTCTTTTTCCTGATTGAGCTGACGAATACTTTCGGAAATTACCCGATAGGGATTATCTTTTGAAGAATCTGCGCCGTTTTCTTCCGTTTTGTCTTTCGGATTGACGCCGCCCCGCAGCTGATTGATAAAATCGACCGTTTCTCTGGACTGGCTGATATTTTCCTTCGGCACGCCGGAAATGCCGCTCTCAAACATGGCCTGGCGAGTTTCTTTGGATACGCCCTGAAGCAGCTCCTCCAAATCTTTATTCCGGTCAAAATTTACGACTTTAAGTCCTTCTTTTTGAGCCGCGACAAGCAGCCGCCCCGTAAATTCCTTATCTTCCGAATCGATGCGGATTTCTTCGTTGCCTTTAGACTTCAGACTTTTTAAAATCATCTGAAAATCGCTTATTGACGGATTTTTATCTTCCGGATCTTTTTTGTTTTCGCCGTTAACAACCAGACGGTTGTTTTCCGCCTCTTCCCTGATTTGCAATTTGCGCTCGTCGTTTTCGAGTTTCAGTTCTTTTTGAACCGTTTCTTCGGTGGATTTACGGTCTGCATCTTCTTTGGGCATTTCAACGATTTCAGCCTGATATCCGTTTTGACTGAACTGTTCGTTCAAAAAGCCCAGCCAAGATTCTTTTACCGGCACGGTGCTTTCGGTTTCGCGGCCCTCTTTATCCGTAATGACGACGGTTTCGACCTGCTGTTCCTCTTCTTTTTTCCGTTGTTCTTCTTTTTCCTCCCGGTCTTTTTCCGCACCAGCGAACTGTTCTTTTTCAAACGACTGACGTTGTTCTTCCTGCTCCTTGTTTTTATCTTCGGCCGAATCCTGAGACTCTTTGTCTTTTTTGGACGTTTGCGGTGAAGCCGCGTACATTTCCGTCAGCTTAGGCATCAGGTCTTTGATTTCTTCGTCCTTAAACCCCTGCGACTTCAAAAAATCCCGGCAAGCGGCCTCATCATTAATCACCATGTCCAGGCGGACGTTGGCAACGTCTTCAACGGTTTTGCGGGCATATTCCGGCGCCCGGGATTTCAGTTTTTCAAAGGCCCTGCCGCGGAGCGTAAATTTTTCCAGTTTTGCCGTCTGCAGATTAATCTGCTCCAGTTTTTGGTCTATACCATTCACCAAGGCTTGTTCTTTAGGTTCGTATTTTTTTGTCGCCGCGTCATTGGCTGTATTAAATTCCCGGCGCATATCATTGCGGCGTTTTTCGACCTGATTGCAAATTTGTTCAAAAAAGATTGCTTTTTGACGAGCTGCTTTTTTTTCTTTGCGGGTCGCGGTAGCATTTTTAAGGGCTTCGCTTTCGGCAAATTTTTGTTTTTTCAAATCTGTCAGTGCATTCAACAGACCTGTCAAGTCATTGACGTTAGTGCTTTTGAGGCAGGTTTTCAGCAGTTTTTCCAGTTCTCCGGCATCTTTATTTTTTTGCAGACCAAAGTATTTACTTTCCGGATTAAAGCTTTTATCCGACGCCATTTTTATCAGATTGCCAAACGCCGTCGGCGGCACTTGTTTCTGCTGTTGAAAGATTTTTTTCAGTTTATAGTTTTGGGATGGCCAGAAGGCACGCTCGTGAACCTTGACAAAGTCGGCAGCAATTTGTTTTTCTTCGTCGGTCAGTCGCCCCAGATATTTGGTTTTGTTGGCCAAATCCTGCAAATAGTGCGCTTCTTCCGTTTTATTGAGGTTTTTCAGCATTGTTTTGAGGCTGCGACGTTGACGCCAGCGTTTGACGGCGGCCAATCCGTTTGATTTCCGGTTTTTAAAATCCACACGCCACCATTTGCCGGTGTTCTGTGCCTCGTTTTTGACCTTGTCATCGTATAGGGAAGCCAGCCTGACGGTTTCGGCCGCTTTTTTCAAATCGTTGGTTCCGACCTCAAGCCTGCCGGCTGCAACCGCCTCCAAAAAAGCGTAGCGATGCTCGGTGAGCCGCTCTCTTTCTTCCGCGGGAAGCTGCCGCATTTCATCGCCCGACAGGTTTAAATTTCCGTCCTTAAATTCTTGTTTCAGTTCTTCAAGCAGACTATCATCTATTTTCGGCATAACATTGGTCCTCCCGCCTTTTGGTTTAAGTATATCGCAAAGAGTCCTAAAAATCAATTAATGTTTACGCTAATTTTGTCAAATTAACAAAACCGTCATATTCCCGTCATTCTAAACTTGTGTATAAGACCGCGGGGATAATTGAACTTTTGGGAGGCTGCGACTATTCTGAGGTTACGAAACTATCTGATAAGGAACATATTTGATGAATAAAATCTGGCTACTGAGCGGCGCCACGGCTCTTTCTTTGTTGGCAAGCCCGGTTGTCGCCGAAGACGACCTTCCCGCCTACGGTGATTTGTACAATGTCGAATGGTGTCCGTGCAATCCGGAAGAGCCTTTTGATGCGGACGGATCCGTGGTGCTCGGCAAAACCGTGATGTGCCCCTGCAACGGTTTGTATTCCGGTTATAAAAAAGGATTTGACGAAGATATCCGCGATATTAAAAATGCCGTCAAAAATCAGGTGCGCAAGCTGAATTATTTTAAATATTACGTCGGTATGGACTACAACATCGGCAGCCCGTCATCCAAGGGAGAGATAACTTTTGACGATTTGCGCTTTGCCAACGGTCCGATATCGCAAGACGTTTTTGACGATCAGGACAGCTTGTCTTTTGTGCTGGGTGCCCGGATTAACAAATATTTCGGACTGGAGGCTTTTTATCAGCAGACTTATGAGGACAGCGTTACCAACGAAGTTGATCCGCATACACTGAATGCGGATGACGAGGCTTATTATCTGATGAACGAATATATTACCAGCTACAAAGCTTACGGATTGGATTTAATCGGCTATATCCCGCTGTCGCGTTATTTTGATTTGCTCGGTTCCGTCGGTGTGGCAAAATATGAATTTACCACAGAGGCCAATTTTGCCATTTATCAGTTTGACAATATGAACCTGCAAGAAGTTCTTCATAAAGAATATAATGATGACAACGTCGGTTGGCGTGTTGCCGCCGGCGGTCAGCTGAACATTGCCGACGGCGTGGCGCTGCGCGTTATGTATCGTTATGCCAAAATCGGCGGTGACGTGATTGACGACATGAGCGAAGTGTCCATGGGTGTCCGTTTCTTGTTCTAACAAAAAAGGTTTAAAATATGAAAAAGTTACTTTTTATGGCCGGGTTACTCAGCGCTTCCGCAATAACAGCGGATGCGGTTGCTCAAAGCTACAACCCCTATTATCCGTCTAACGTTCCGAATAATTATTCGGCTCCCAAGCGCTCCGCATCTTCCCGCAAAGATGATTTCAAAAAATTCAGCATCGGACTGGATTATGTCATTACGGATGCCACCATGGCCAATCACAGTTTTTCGATTGACAGTCCTTTATTGGGCGGAACGCCGTACAGCGGAACGCTGGATAATTTTGAAGACAGTCTTGATACGTTGTCCGGATCCATCGGCTGGCGGCCGCTGCGGTATTTGGGATTTGAAGTCTTTTATCAGCAATCGTTGTCGGACAATCAAATTAAATATCAGGAATCTTATGCGCAAGACACGCGTTTTGCTCAGGCGGAATATGAGTTTGAATACAAGGCTTACGGTGCCGACGCCATTTTGTACCTTCCGGTCCTGTCCCGCTTGGAACTTCTGGCTTCCGCCGGTTTGGCCAATTATGATTTTCAGGCAAAAGTCAAACTGAACGCCTATAATGAAAACACGGCCAATATGACGGCCAGTAATCCGCTTAAATTTGACGAGGATAAGCTGGCTTTCCGTTACGGACTGGGCGCTCAGTTGTTTTTGAGCGAGCGACTGGCTTTTCGCGCAATGTATCGTTATACGCAGATTGACGGCGACTATATTGACAAGCTGAGCGAAATTTCTTTGGGCGTTCGCTATAATTTTTAAGCACGGATTGTCAATAATCTGTTTAAAACCCCGGATTCCGGGGTTTTTATTTATCTGTGGCTCTTTTTTGTTGCAAAATCATTTTCATCTTATATCATAATTCTGTCGTCCGGTGAGCGGACGGCGGAGTGTCACAGCTCCTTACAGTAAAATAACAACTCCTCATTTGGGGAGCTGCTGATATAAGCATATTCGTATGTCGAATAAGGCAGACTGTCACTGTAACAGTTGTGAACTCCCCGCCTTAACTTTTAGTCAAGGCGGTTTTGTTTTATTCAAAACAAATACGGAGTTGCAAAATGAAATCAAATTTTGACATTAAAGAAAAAATTTATCGCAATCTCGGGGCACAGCTTCGCGCGGTTCGGTTGTCCGCAGGATTAACGTCGGAAGAAGCTCTCGCGGTCGCCCGGTTTTCGAAGCAGCGGCTGGCTTTGCTGGAGGCGGGAAATTATCGCGTTTGCAGCAATATGCACCTCAGCGAATTGGTCTGCCTGCTGCTGCGGTATGAAAAAATCCTCAATATTTCGTGGATAGAACCTCGTCCGGGAGAGATTGAGCCCGGGCCAAACGGCTCCTCTTCTCAACTTCCGCGTTTTATTTCAGAAGAAAGACTGCAAAGTATTATTTGACCGTAAAAATTTAAAGCCGGAAAGAAAATTTCCGGCTTTTTTTTCAGCGGCGGATGTCAAATTGTTCAAACAGATTCCGCAAATGTTCAATCAGGGCCTTATCATCAAAAAATTTTTCACAGTCGCTGTCCGTGGTTGTCGTATCGCTTTCAATAGGCCGATATTTTTGCAAAAAGTATTTTTTGACGCCGCGAGATGCCAGCTCATCTCCCATTTGCGCAAGATCATCACAACTCAAAAAACGCGGATCACAGGTGGTGCGGCATTCAAAATCCACGCCGCTGCCCAACAACATATCCAGACTCTCAAGCGCTTGTTGCAAGTGCGGCGCTCCGGTCAGACGGCGATAGCTTTCCGCTTCAAACGGTGCTTTGATGTCGAATCCAACCCAATCCAGCAGAGGCAGAACTTTTTTGAGATGCCCGGGGCGATAACCGCCGGTGTGCAGCCCGACTTTGAAGCCCATTTCCTTTACCTCGGCAACCGCATCAGCCAGATTATCCTGCACCAGAGGTTCTCCGCCGCTGAATACCACCGCATCCAGGATTCCGCGACGCGTCTGCAAAAAAGAAACAAATTTCTCCCATAAAAATTCGGTCGGTTTTCCGATTGTCTGAAGATCATGATTGTGACAGAAAGGACACCGCCACGGGCATCCCTGCATAAAAACAACAGCAGACAGATGCTCAGGAAAATCGACGGTGCTGAAAGTTTCAACACCGCCGACCAAAATTTTGCTCATTGCAAATAATCAAATTAGCGATTATTCGGCAGCAATCTTAAGGGCATTTGCAGCCTCATCCATACTGATGGCTTTGCTCTCGCAGAAGCATTTGCGAGCGTAGAATTCAGACTTCTTGCCTTTGTTGAATTCTGATACCGGACGGAAATATCCCATGACCCGGGTCCAAACTTCACAAGGCTGTCTTTCTTCGTCGTTCAATTTGATGTCTTCAATGTTAATCGTTGTCATTATTTCTGTCTCCATTTAATATGTTATCTTCTAAGCAACTTCTTTTCTGGAAGCTGCAGCCCTTTTCTCTGCCAGCTTCTCTTCATCACAGAAGGGGCAGAAGTGATGTTCTCCGGAAATATATCCATGCTTGGGGCAAATGGAAAAAGTCGGAGTAATCGTAACGTACGGTAAGCGATAGTTGGTCAGAACACGTTTGATAATGTCGCGGCAAACTTTCGCTGATGAAATTCTCTGGCCCATATAGAGGTGCAGCACGGTGCCGCCGGTATATTTGGACTGTAGGGTTGACTGCAAATCCAACGCCTCAAACGGGTCATCCGTATAACCAACCGGCAATTGCGAAGAGTTGGTGTAATATGGATTTTCTTTGGTGCCGGCCTGAATGATGTCAACAAAGCGCTTTTTGTCTTCGCGGGCGAAGCGATAAGTTGCGCTCTCGGCCGGAGTGGCTTCCAAATTGTACATATGGCCGGTTTCTTCCTGAATTTTGACCAGCTTATCGCGGATGTAATCCAGGAATTTGACGGCAAAATTCTGTCCCCACTCGTCGGCAATGTCATGCTCGTCATTGGTATAGTTGCGAATCATTTCGTTAATGCCGTTGACACCGATGGTCGAGAAGTGATTGCGCAGGGTGCCGAGATAACGCTTGGTGTAGGGGAACAATCCGTTGTCAATCAGTCTCTGGATGACTTTGCGCTTGATTTCCAACGACGTGCGGGCAATGTTCATCAATTCGTCGACACGGGCGAACAAACCGGCTTCGTTGCCTTTATAAACATATCCCAGGCGGGCGCAGTTAAAAGTAATAACCCCGATGGATCCGGTCTGTTCGGCGGAACCGAACAAGCCGTTGCCGCGGGCAAGGAGTTCGCGCAGGTCAAGCTGCAAACGGCAGCACATGGAGCGAATCTGCCCGGGTTTCAGGCTGGAGTTAATGAAGTTTTGGAAATACGGCAAACCGTATTTGGCCGTCATTTCAAACAAAAGCTCGGTGTTTTCGTCTTCCCAGGGGAAATCCGGCGTCATATTATATGTCGGAATCGGGAAGGTAAACGGACGGCCTTTGATATCGCCTTTCATCATAACCGTAATGTAGGCTTTGTTAATCATGTGCATTTCGTCCTTGAGGTCGCCGTAGGTGAAATCCTGCTCGACTCCGGCAATTATCGGATGCTTGTCACGCAAGTCTTCCGGGCAGACCCAGTCGAACGTAAAGTTGGTGAACGGCGTTTGAGATCCCCAGCGGGACGGAACATTCAGATTGTAAACCAATTCCTGAATAGACTGCTCAACCTGCTCATAAGTCAAATGATCAGCACGGATATACGGTGCCAGGTAGGTATCAACAGAAGAAAATGCCTGAGCTCCGGCCCATTCGTTTTGCAAAGTGCCCATGAAGTTAACCATCTGTCCGACGGCTGCCGACAAATGTTTGGCCGGACCGGCCTCAGTCTTGCCGGGAACACCGTTGAAGCCTTCATGCAACAGGTTTTTCAGAGACCAGCCGGCGCAATAAGCCGCCAACATATCCAAATCGTGGATGTGGATGTCGCCGTTGCGGTGTGCCTCGCCGACTTCGGCCGGATAAACATGGCTCAGCCAGTAGTTGGCCGTTACCTTGCCGGAAACATTCAAAATCAGACCGCCGTTGGAATATCCCTGATTGGCATTGGCATTGACGCGCCAGTCAAGTCTTTCAAGATATTCGTTAATGGAACTCTCAACGTCAACCATGACTTTTTTGTCGGAACGCATGCGGTTGCGCTGATCGCGATACAAAATATAGGCCTTGGCCGTGGCAAAATAGTTGGCGGAAATTAAAACCTGTTCAACCACATCCTGAATATTTTCAATATTCGGAAGAGATTCGGCGTATTTGTGTTTCAAAACCTTCAGAACCTGAGCCGTCAGAAGCCAGCCTTCCTGCTCGCCGAACTCGCCGGTGGAAGCGCCTGCTTTGCAGATGGCATTAAAAATTTTGTTGCTGTCAAACGGCGCAAGCGTACCGTCTCTTTTGGTGACACTCTCGATAGCAATTTCTTCGTTTTTAATTGCGGGCATATCGTAATTTGATTTTGACATTTCTCTGTTGCATTCCTTATTTATTAGCGGTTGTTAGCACTTTTTTGTTATTGGCCATCTCTGACACTAGATATACAATATATAGTATTAAAAAAATGTAAACATTGCTATATATTGTATGCACAAAAATTTTCAGCTTTTATTTTTTTGTGTTTTTTTAGGCTGTTACACGGCCCGTTTTTCTGATGTCATAATGCGAAATCAGGACGCCTTTCTCAATAGCAAAAAAGACTCTTTTTGCTATTGACAGAACTATCTCCTTATAAAACAAACATAAAAAAATTTTGCCCAGGTGGATAAAATCTTTAAGATTTTTGATTCCAGAAAATAACGCTAATTTTAAGCAATTCAGGCTATAAATTATCCACATTCTATCCACATCAAAAGGGATTCCCCGGAGGGAATCCCTTTTGATGTTTTATTTTGCGCCGGCGACTCTACTTATTTTCCGGACGGACAACCACATCCTCGCCGATTTCGATATTTTCAATATACTCATCGGTGCATTGCGGTCCGACACAACGCTTGAGAACGGTTGCCTTGCGGCCGGGCGTCAAGCCGGTAAGACGAATCGACGGGACATAAACATCAATGATTTTTATCTTGAAGGTCAGGTACCCCGTGGTTCCGTTTTCGTCACTGATATAAACCTTAATGTCATATTCGCCGAGATTGCCGGGCATGGCCGTTCCCGAGAAAGTGCGGGTGGCTTCATCAAAAATCAGCCAGTCGGGCAGCGGGCTGTCATCTTTCAACCCGGCCTTGAGCGTCGTTTTGCCGCTAAAGTCCATTTTGTTGAAAACGGCATCGGGAATCGTAATCATAATCTTTTGTCCGCTTTCGACCTCAACATCGGGCATCAGCTTTGACGAAGACAGATTAACCGGCGGTCTTCTGGTCGGGACATCCAGCAGGTACGGACGATTATCCGGCAGAAATTCGCCATTGCGCCATTTTTCCAAAACGCCGCGGAGATAAACCGCAATTTTTGAAGGCTTTTCGGAAAGCATATAATAAGGAATCGCATCCATGCCCAACGTGGCATACAAGTTGCCAAGCGCATCCTGCAAATCGACATACGCCAGCATGGCGGTCACTTCGTCTTCAATCGCACGGGCAGCCTCCAACTGGCTCTTTTCGGCTTTACTGCCGTCCTGAACCGTGGTGTCTTCGGCAATGTCTTCCGAAACATTGGCGACTTCCTGATTAATCTGATAATCCTCCAGCGCGGACATATAGCGCGCCCAAGCAACATAAACCTGCGTTAGCACCAAGGTCGTCATCCGCTGGCGGCGCAGGGTTTCGAGTTCTTGCTCCGAAGGATTGCGGACATCTTCAAATATATGCATACCGATTTGTTTGGCTTTTTTGGACCAGGTACGGTTGTAGTAATTGGGGTCGCGTCGATAAGCGGCCTCGCCGGGATCCTTGAACACCCGGAAAGAGGCACGGACTTCCTCCACATTGGTGACCATGTCGCGCATTCTGAGTTCCGGACGGTTGGTCAGAGCAATCCACTCCATCTCGCTCAGGTTGCTGCGAATGTCCGGCAGCTCAAAGTTGCCGTATTCCTTGCCGACCAGGCGGTATTCGGTGGAGGGGTGGAATCCCATTAACGAAGCCAGACGCACTTCGGCAGTCTCCAAATCCCGTTTCAAAGCCGATAATTTTTTGACGGCTTCCATATATTTTCTTTTTTTGACCAAATCCGGCATGGACAGGTTTTGTCCGGCAGCGGCCAGCTCATTGGAACGGGAATTCAATTCATCGACTTCCAGCGTCATGTATTCAATCATATCGTCAATTACCGGAAGCAGCCGCTGCGCCGTCAGCGTCTTCCAATACAAAACGCGAGTTTCCTGCAGCAGGTTATGGATAACTTTGCGGCTTTGCTCAAAGGCGACGCTGCTTTGATACTGGGCGTCTTTCGTCTGATAATACACCGTGCCGACATCCAAAATATTCCAGGCAAGCTTCAACTCCGAATCCATGGCCGAGCTGTTTGACGTATTGACATAGCCGGCCGAAGAAAAAATCTCGGGCAAACGGTTAGCCGGTGATTTTCCGGCTTCCACCAGGCTTTGCTGATAGCTGACGACGCGACGGGTATAATTGTATTTGAGTGCCAGCGCCATGGCCATGTACATATCTATCGGCTTTTCTATCTTATGGGGCGTTGACGCATACATCGTCTGCATATCCACATCCAGACGAATCGCTCTGTCCCAGTCCGTATAAGAAACCGGTGCCGGCGCAGTACGGGATGACGAGGCGCTCTCTCCGCCATTTTGCGACGAACAGCCGCCCAGCGCGACCAGCCCCGCAGCAAAACAAATCGCTAAGATTTTTTTCATATCCATATCCTTAAGAACAAGTATCTAGGATATAAATTATATCAATATTTTGCATATTAATAGTATTTATTTGCTTTTATTCAACTTTGATGTATAAAATGGTGTATCAGGCAGTTTTGAAACGGGGTAAGATGTTAGATATTATTCAGACGATATTTAAGTATAAGGAGAAAAAAAGTCCCGACCAGCTGGGCTATTTTCCGGAAAAAGTACATACCAATGCCATGCCGGAACGCCGCTATTTGTGGACATCCCGCCTGCTGGTGATTATTTCCTGCATGAGCATCTGCCTCAGCATGATGCTGGCCAGCGCCATTTACGTTTTGCTGCCGCAGCGCGGCGCCTATCCTCGTCTTTTGCAAACAAATACTTATTTCAGTCAGCTTGAACAAACCGAAATGCAGGAAAAAAACGTTCCGGTTCAAGATCTGATTGCCGAACAATATATTGAAGAATATATTTTGCTCCGCCACGTTATCAGCAACGATTATGACGAATTGATGTACCGCTGGGCTCCCGGTTCGGAATTATACTGGCTGTCTTCACGGGCGGTGTTTCAAAACTTTGTTACCAACGACGTACAGAACAACATCCGTCAGTTCAGAATGCGCGACATGGTGCGGATGGTTGAGGTTGAATGGGTTAAACCGATGACCCGCGGCCTGTGGCAGGCGCAGTTTATCACCATGGATTATTACGGTGGCGAACAAGTTCCGATTGTCAATATCTGGCGCGCTTATATGCGTGTGGTATTCACCAACATCAACTTCAACAACAAAGACCAGCGCGTCTTTAATCCTTATGGATTTTTGGTGTTAAACTATTCCCTTTCTTATGTCGGGACCCCCGATGAACCGGAAAGCTATCTGGCTACGGCAAAAGATGCCCGCAATCAGATTTACGCTTATTAGCGGAGAAAGCGGATGTCCGGCCTGTTTACCACATTATTTCGCTATCGGGAGAAAAAAAGCCCGGACAAGCTTGGCCGTTATCCGCAAGAAGTTAATATTGCGGCCATGCCGGAGCGCCGCTATTTATGGACGGCCAGAGTTTTGGTTATTTTCAGCGCCATGAGCTTCAGCCTGACAATCATGCTGGCGCTGACCTTGTATCTGCTGCTGCCGTTGCGCGGCGGCAAGGCCAATTTGCTTTCGGCGAATCCATACCTGTCTTCTTTGGACAAAGTGGAGCCGCTGGAAAAAAGTGTCGACCCGATGGATGTCGTTACCGAACAATATATTGAAAAATATATTAAACTCCGCCATGAAATTCCGAAAAATCTGGCCGATTTGCTTTATCGCTGGGAAAGAGGATCGGAATTCTACTGGCTGTCGTCCGTCGGCGTGTTTCAGGAGTTTTCCAACAAAGCAACCTATGACTATATGACCAACCTTATCAATCAGGGCCTTATCCGCTCCGTGGAAATCGAATGGATGAAGCGTCTGACGAATACTTTATGGCAAGTTCAGTTTCATACCGTCACCTCAACACACCAGCAGCCGGATCAAAAAATGGTGGTTATCTGGCGGGCTTATTTGCGCGTGGAATATGAAGAATATAATTTGGATGATGAACTGGACTCCTTCCGCCAGAACGGAATTTTAAAAAATCCGTTTGGTTTTAAAATCAAACGCTATTCCATTGCTTATGTCGGGACTCCGGAAGAACCGCTGAGCTATCTGGAAATTGCCAAACGCGCCAGAGAACAATATTATCCGGCCGGCGCCAAATAGTTTTCGAAAATCAGCCGACACACTTTAATTATTCCGATAATATTCAGAGGGTATTTTTCTGTTTTGCGGCTGTTGCTTGACTTGCCTTAAAAAAATCCGGCTCGTGACGGCCGGATTTTTTAATATTCGGAATGATTACAGCCCGAGTTTTTTATCAAGGCGCTCCAGTTCATCAATATAATGAGATATCAGACTGAGGCCTTTGTTCCAAAACTGCGGACTTTTGGCGTCAAGTCCAAAGGGTTTTAACAGCTCATCATATTTTTTGACACCGGTTTCGGACAGCATTCGCAGATATTTTTTCTGAAAATCACTGACGCCGCCTTCTTGGTATACCTGATAAAGCGAGTTGACCAGACAATCGGCAAACGAATAAGCATACACATAGAACGGCGAATGGAAAAAGTGGCTGACAATCGGCCAAATAGCCCGGCTGTCATCATCGACGATTACATAATCGCCCAAACTTTCACGCATAACCTCCAGCCAGATTTCTTCCAGACGTTCCGCCGACAACTCTCCGTTTTTGCGCTCGGCATGCGCTTTGGTTTCAAAAAAATGAAAGGCTATCTGGCGAATCGAAGTATTTATCATATCATTTACTTTGGAAGCTATCAGACACAGCTTGGCCTTGTCATCATCCAACCGCGACAGCAAAGACTGAAAAGTAATCATTTCACCGAAAACGGAAGCTACTTCTGCCAAAGATATCGGCGTGTCGTCATTCAACTCACCCTGCTTGATGCTTAACCGCATGTGACAACCGTGGCCGAGTTCATGCGCCAGCGTCAGAACATCATTCTGCTTGCCGACAAAATTCAACATCAGATACGGATGGTATTGAGCCGGCATCGGCATGGCAAATGCGCCGCTGCGTTTGCCGTCGCGCGGCGGAACATCAATCCATGAATGCTGCGAATTGAAAAAAGGTTCGGCCAGTTTGCGCAGCTCGGGCGAGAATTTCTGATAAGCTTCCAAAACAATTTTGACGCTTTCATCCCAGTCATAATGTTTGTCAGCCTCAAACGGCAGCGGCGCGTTGCGATCCCAATACTGGATTTTTTTGACGCCCAACCACTTGGCCTTTAATTTATAAAAACGATGCGAAATGTCTTTATAATGACTGCGAACAGAATCGGTCAGTGCCTGTAAAGCTTTGTCATCGACCTGATTATCCAGATTGCGGGCGGACACCGGCGTTTTGTATCCGCGCTTGTCGTCACTGATGGCTTTGTCCTTGATAATCATATTGTAAATAAAGGTGAACAAGCGGGAATTTTCCCGGCTGACGCGGTTGAGCTCCCGTCCGGCCTTGGCCCGAATCCCGGCGTCTTTATCCTGCATCAGTTTGGTGATTTCCGCGTCATTATATTGTTTGCCGTCTACGGTATAAACCAACGACGCGGCATGTTCGTCATATAATCTCCGCCAGGCTCCGCCGGATGTTACCGACTTTTCAAGCAGCGTTTCTTCAACAGCCTCGCTCAATTCGTACTTTTTAAATCTCCGGACGCGTTCCAAAAACGGTTTGTAACGGGCGACATTTTTGTCTTTGAGCAGTTGTTTAAAACGCTCATCCGTCAACTTATTAATTTCCAGCGTAAAAAAGACCGACGGTTTGCTGTATTCGGTCATTCGTTCATCAATGTTCTGGTAAAAAGCAACCGCCTTCTGATCCTTCATGCGGGTAACCATGTTCAGATAAGCAAAAACACCCAGCTTGCTGCCGAGAATTGATGCTTTTTCCTCGATTTGCAAAGCCTGATAAAAATCATCCGGCGATACGTCGGACAACCGGCCTTTGTATTTGGCCGCAAGATTTTTATTTAAACGACGGTAAGACTGCAAATCTTTTTCAATTTGCGGGTCATCCGTTCCTTTATATAAATCGCCTAAGTCCCACCCCGGGAGATTATCGGGGCTGGTCTTCAGGGGTGACGCGGATTTGCTCATTATCATTCTCCAATTGTTCGTTTAATTCTTTTAACTGCTGCATTTCGGCGGCCGTTCCGGGATTGTTTTTAAAATATTCGGCCTGAGCCTCTTTATCAAAAAACTCATCCTGCGGAAGTTCCGGAATAAAAATATAGTTGCTCCACGGCCAATCCTGATCGCCTTTGGCCCAGAGGACAAATCCCCGGCCAATCACGTTTAAATCGCACCAGCTGTTCTTCAGAACAGCCTTGAACATGCAGCCCAGCTTGTTTTCGGAACAGGACAGCATTTGTTCCGCCATGGCTTCCGTACAGGGAATGAAGCCGCGTTTGCGCACATCCTGCCGCGGCGAAATCAAAACCAGAATAAACATAACCAGAAAACAGAAAATTACCGTTCCGGTTATGATTCCAAACCAATGTTGCCTGATGAACCGCATTATTTTTTCAAACGCCTTTGCATATATTGCTCCAAAACGGCCAGTTCTTCACGAGTGTTGGCGGCAGCGGCCTCTTCCACGGGGCATTCAATGGCGCTGCATTTCAGCCCCATACGCAAAGCTATGGCTACCGCATCCGTTAAATAATACTCGCCGGCGGCATTTTCATTGCTGACGGAAGCCAAAATTTCAAACATTTTTTCTCCGTCAAAGCACATCATGCCGGAATTGCAGAAATTGATTTTGCGTTCTTCTTCGGAAGCGTCTTTGTATTCCACAATCCGCTCCAGATTATCGCCCTTCATAATCAGGCGGCCGTAACGGGCCGGATCTTTGGGGCGGAATCCCAGACAGACAACGGCATAGCCCTCACGGCGCTTTTCAACCATACGGCGGATGGTTTCTTCGGTATACATGGGCTGGTCTCCGAAGATGACCAGAATATCACCGTGAAATGTACAGAGCTCCGGACGCGCGGCCATTACCGCATGACCGGTTCCCAGTTGTTTTTCCTGCACACAGGTCGGATACGGTGCAACTTCTTTTTTGACCAGATCTCCATCCGGGGCAATAACAACAACGATTTTATCCGTCCCCGCTTTTTCCAAAACATCCAGAATATGCCGAATCATCGGTTTTCCGGCAACCGGCATCATCACTTTCGGCAAATCCGAATTCATACGGGTTCCTTTTCCGGCTCCGAGGACAATGGCGGCAATCTGCTTGTCTGACATGCGTAAAACTCCTTTATAACTTTATTAACAAACTTTGACGTATAATAACAGATATACCGGATTTGTTAATACAGAGTGTCTTTTTATGCAGAAACTTTTTCTTGCCCTTTGTTTCGCTTTCGTTTTGACGTTTCAAGCCTCTGCCAGAGTGCAGGAGGTGCTTGACAGCCGTGACATTCCCGCCGCGCAGACCAATATGCCTGCCGAAGCGCCTCACAGCTATGAGGTGACGCCGGATTATTTTGCCGATTTTTTGGAAAAGCGTCTGCAGTCGACCGTTATAGAAGACGAGGGAAAAGTTACCTCCGGCGCCATTTTTGTAGAGCCAAGCATTGAAGTTCGCCGGGCTCAGGAAGAAGCACAAAAAAGCACTTTTCAGAAAATTTACGAAAATGCTCTGAAACGGATTTCTTCGCCGGCAGATGACAATCGCCGCGATTTGGCTACGCAAACGGAAATTTCCGCCGCCATTTCCGGCCAGCAACAGCAGGAATGGATGCAGCCTGATTTTCCGGTTATTGACGTTCTGCTGCCGCCAAACGGGCAGCGAATTACCGTTCCGGCCCGGGAACATATCCCTTACCTGATGAACAATATTGAAATTTTGCCGGACGGGATGCTTAAATTTAATGAAACAATTGTTGCCGTGGCCGATGGGAAAAAATTGCGGCGCGGATTGACAAAGGTGCTTCCCAAATATATCCATTCCCGTCAGAACGAACGGCAAAAATTGGATTATGCTTTGATGGGGGGTACCCTTAACGGCAAACCCGTCGACTATAAACTTGTCGAGAAGGAAAATACCGTTTTGCTGGTGCCAACGGAAAATTTTGAACTGTTGCCCGGAGTTCACACTTATAATTTTCAATATGTTGCTGATAATGCTCTGTGGGATTACAAAGACTTCAGAGAATTTTACTGGGATGTCAGCGGAAGTGTCTGGAATCTGGTCATCGCCAAGGCCGGTGCCACCATTACTCTGCCGCCCGGCACAGAACCTTTGGGGCAGGAAATTTTTACCGGTTATCCGCAGCTGCTCAACCGAGATGCCGTCAATTTGCTGCACGACGCGCCAAACATCTGGGGATATGCTGCAAAACATCCTCTGTTTTCCGGCGAGGGCTTTTACATCATCATGTCTCTTCCGGAAAATGCCGTTACGCCTCCGACACTGACCAAACGGATGCTTCGTCTTTTGGACAAATACGGCGACACTTTGATTAGTTTGCTGGGGCTTGCGGCAATCTGGGTTTCTTTTATCGTCTCTTGGAAGTATGTGCGAGCCAATAAGGGGCAGCTTAAATTTTCTCTGAAAAAATCCGCCGTTATGCTGAGATATCTGGCCTTCGGAAAATTTGACATGACCTCTGTTGCTGCTTTTATACTGGAATTATATAAAAAGAATCTAATTGATATTCAGCAGGCAGATTCAACCGTCTTGTTGATTAAGCGTACAGATAGTACCGCAGATTTGAATAAACTTGAGCAAAAAGCGCTTTATCAGCTTTTCGGAAACAATGAGACAATCTTTAATCCCTGTGCGGCAAATCTGTTAAAAATACGGCGTTGCGCTTCTTTTTTGCAAAAAGATTTACATCAAAAGCTGCGGCGCTTTATTCTGCGGCTGAACAGCGGTTATCTGTTCTTCAGTCTGGGGATGCTGTTTTTAACTGAGGCCTTTATTGCGTTGCTTAAGGTCAATGTCACGGAAGTTTGGTCGCAATTATCAATTATCACCGTTTTTATCATTGTCGGTGTCGGTTTGTGTAACTTTACAATCTCTTATTGGTGGGGAAAAGTTTTGAGCCGCTTTACCGGCAGTATTCTGGTCCTGCTCTCCGGTGTGGCCATGGCCGGGATTGTTTCGCTTCCGGCAACTGTTTTTTTGATTTCTTCCGTGATTATAATCAGCCGCTATCTGAAGCTTTACGGGCAAAGGAACGGTTTGTTGAAAGAGCATATCAATGATGCCCTTAGACTTAAAGATTATCTGTTATCTCACCGTGCCGGGATTGTTTTGGGACGTGAAATTGTCAGTTATCAATCTGCCATTATGGCTTTAGGTATTTCTGATAAATTTATGGATTGCGAATCTAAAAGCGAATACAACAAACTGAAAGCGGCCGCAACAATGCTGAAAGAATTGGGCTCTCGTTCTCATTAGTTACAAGGGCGTGGATTAAGTGGGAAGCCGACGGTTAACCCGCGTAATGTCCGATGTACCCTTGCTTTTTAGCGTGTGTGCGTGAGGTGTGTATAGGATAAAAAAAAACCCCGGGAGTTTGGGGTGAGATGGGAGGTGGATTGAGTAAATAAGAAGGTGGATGGACTGCGGTTAGAAGATCTGGCAACGACTTACTCTCCCGTGCCTTAAGACAAAG
>CALXLC010000031.1 GCA_944389095.1 uncultured Alphaproteobacteria bacterium | reverse complement strand
ATTTCTTATTAATCGTCTCGTTCTCCAACCTTTTTCAAAAGGCTGTATAATGGCGAAACAGGGCGTTTAACTGCGGTCTCGCGCTCGGTCACGTACTTCTTTGTACGCTCGCTCGCGTTCGCCTTGTAAAACACTCTGTTTCATCCATTCTCCAACCTTTTTCAAAAGGCTGTATAATGGCGAAACAGGGGGCTTGCGCTCGGTTACATAGTTTATTTGTGATTATTCAGTAAATAACTTTGGTCAGATATAATCCGCAGGCCGGGGCCGTTGCTCCTGCTTTTGTGCGGTCGCGGGAATTCAGAATGGTTTTGACGTCTTCCGGCTGCAGATGTCCGTCGCCAACCATTTTTAGAGTACCGACCATGTTGCGTACCTGATGGTGGAGAAAAGAGCGGGCTTCTACAATGAAGTCTATTTCATCGCCATTGGTCAGAATATCAAGACGGTCTAGTGTCTTCAGCGGAGATTTTGCCTGACAGGCCGCGGCACGGAAGGCGCTGAAATCATGATGACCGAGCAGGTATGACGCTCCCTGTTTCATCTTTTCGACATTCAGCGGTACAGGTACCCACCAGACGCGGTTTTTTTGCAAAACGGGGTATGCTCTTCGGTTAAGAATTTTATATAAATAATGCCGGCCGCATGCCGAGAAACGGGCATGAAAATTATCGGCAACCGGCTCTGCGCTTATAACGCTGACCGGAGCTTCGGCTTCGCGCAGGTGATAGTTCAAGGCCTCGCGGAGTTTCCAGCCCTCCCAGACCGTTTCCAAATCAAAATGGGCCACCTGTCCCAGCGCATGCACGCCGGCATCGGTTCTTCCCGCACAAAAAACATCGGTGACGGCCTCTTTGCCAAAAACGGCATAAGGGTTATGTTTAACACCCCGTTCATCTGTGTATATCCGGTCTTTTCCGCTTAAACAGAGCAGGGCGGTTTCCAGATATTCCTGAACGCTGGGGCCGTCATTCTGGCGCTGCCAGCCCAGCAATTCGGTGCCGTCATATTCCAATGTCAGTTTGTAGCGCATTTCATAGTTTTCCGGTTAAATAAAAAGGGAGCATAATCTGTTTACGCTCCCTTTGAGGTTTTGTAAAGACTGATTTTTATTCGGCCGCAATGTTAAGCAGCTTGTTGTCTTGGGCAAAAAAACCGAGTTTTTCCTGAATTGTCCAGATGCAACGCAGGGCTTCCAGGGCGTTTTCTCCGGTGATGCGCGGTGTCTCTTTGCCGCGGACACAATTCATGAAGTGTGACAATTCGGCCTGCAGCGGCTGATTGGTCGGAATAAACAGTTGTTCGACACTGCCTTTCAGGCCGTAGTGCATCCAGTCCGGAATTTCTTCCTGATTGACATAGGGCATACGTCCCTGAGTATGGACGTTGATACTTTGATTGATAAAATCCATGTCAATGTAGTTGGTGTCCGTGGTGACGGACAGAGTGCGGACACGCGCCTGCGTAATGCGGCTGGCGGTCAGATTGGCGGTTACGCCGTTTTCAAACTCGAGGAGCGCGGTAATGTAGTCTTTCCCCTGCGGGCTGGACGGTGTTTTGACGGCTGATGCCTGAATGTTTTTAACCGGCGATTTAACCAGAGACTGAACAACTTCCATATCATGAATCATCAGATCCATGGAAACATCGACATCGGTAATGCGGCCGCTGGCGGCAGACATGCGCTGAGCTGTCAGCGAGCAGATTTTTGAGGTGTCTGACAAAATCTTGTGCATTTGTTCGACCGCAGGATTGAATTGTTCAATGTGACCGACCAGCAGGGTGACGTTGTTGGCCTTGGCTGCGGCAATCAGTTTTTGACATTCGGCCTCGGTGGTGGCCAGCGGTTTTTCCATCAGGCAGTGAATGCCGTGGTTCAGGAAAAACAAGCCGACTTCGGCATGAGTGACCGAGGTGGTGACGACACTGACGGCTTCAACATTGTCGGCAACCTCTTCCATGCTGGAAAAGGCTTTGATGCCAAAAGTTTCCGCCGCGGCTTTGGCCGCTTCCGGGAAAATGTCATAAACCCCCACCAGCTCAACACCGGGAAGGTTCTTATATGTTTTAAGATGGTTCTTACCCATCATGCCGGCGCCGATGACGGCGACTTTAATATTGTCAGTCATAAATTTTACCTCTGAGATTATTGCAAAATTATTTAGTTTACATATAACAAGAAATTTGATAAAAAGCTTTTAAATTCTTGTTACATATTGTTACACTTTTATTACAGTGAGGAGCAGACAGGATGAATAACCTCCGAATCTCAGGGATTTTAATGCTTTGCGGCGTTTGTGCCCTTGCCGCCTGTACCGCCGAAAAGCCTGCCGAAGTTGCTCATGCTTCTCAGAGTGAACTGGTTTTTTCCGGTGAGCCGGAGCCTGTTAAGGGGCGTCTGAACGTTTATGACTCGATGGCCAGAGCCGCAAAATACAATGTTGACGTGGTGGCGCACAATCTTCGCAAAAGGACTTATACCCAAAATACGACTCTGACGCCCAAAGATATGGTTAACAATGTGCTCAATGCCAATGTGAATGACGAAAGCCGTTTGTACGGTGCTTCACGGGTTCTGCAGTTTGCCGTGCTTTATGCTTTGACCAGCGTGGCGGATAATCCGGCGTATATTGACAATAATTTTTATGAGCAGGCTGCGGAGCATTTGTCTCTGGCGGTTATCCGCCTGCATCAGGATACGCAGTTTGCCATGAAAAAAGTGCGGGAGATTGACAGGCTGATGCGCCAGCAGCAAAAGATACTGGTTTCTTTGAACAAAAAACTTGAACGCGACGGCAGTCTGAGCAAATCGGATCTTCATTATAAAAAGAATCTTGAAGTTGCGCTGCTGAAAATGAGCGAGATTCAAAAATCGCTGACATATAATCTGCTGGAGTATACTCAGCTGGTTAAAAGCGAGCCCAAAAAGACCGAGTTAGAGGGGCGGCGTTTTTATGAGCTGGAAGATTTTGACAAGACTTACAGCGTGGAAATCTTTCAGGAGGCGGCGGTACGCAACCGCAAAGAATTTGCTTTGGCCAAAGAACAGGTAAAAAATTATGGTGTTGAAGAAGTTCGTGCGGCCGTGCTGAGACGGTATCCGCTGATTAAGCGGTATGATATTAACGGTTTGACCATCGAAAACGATATTTATAATGCCGAATTGCAGAAAAAGGCCGTCCAGATTGCCGAAAATCTGATTGCCGCGGTTATGAAGTACCGTTCGGAAAAGCCGGGCACCGCTGCCGGTGAGGAGGCTAAACGCAAGGTTTACGACGAATTGGCCGCGGCAGTGTTAACGCAGCAGGAAGTCGGGTATAAACTGGTGGAAATGGCTGATTATGATTATGAGGCGGCAGAGCGGCAGATTGCCGATGTCAAGGCCGCTTTGCGTCAGGCTGAACGTAATCCGCGTCCGACGGTTGATGAAAAACTGGATATTTTGAATAAGAAAATTGATTTAATCGAACTTGACCGCAAGCTGACGCAAATCAGCGGAGAACGGGCTATGGCGCTGCGCGGCCTGTATTTTAACGCAGGTTTGTCGCCGTTTAGCAAGGTGTTGCTGAAAATGCCGCTGTCAGATATTTCTTCCGCTTTAAAAAAGGCTTTTACCAGCGATGTGACCGAGATGATGTCCGCAGCTTCACGCCGGCTTAAGGCACGTCCGGAGCCGCAGGGAAATACATGGGCCAAGAGCGATAACTGGCTGGAGGAACTGATTGACGGCAAGGGGAGCGAGCGGTCATCAGCCGGTTATACCGTTCCGGCAAGCGGGACAAATGCCGATTTTGCACCGTATCCGGATACCGGAAGGGTTTATAAAATTATGCAGCTTGGGTCTTACGAAGACCGTAAAAATGCCGAAGCCGATTGGGAAAAACTGAAACAACGGTTTGCCGCGCTCCAAAAGTACAGTCCCCAGCTTGAACGCACGCATGTCAACGGCAGGCTTTACTATCGTCTGCAGGTAACGTCTGGAGAGGGAGAATTGCGCGAGTTGTGCAATTCGCTGCGCAGCAGCCGGCAGGAGTGTCTTTTGCGCTAAAATTTGTTTGTCAAAAAGCAAAGATTGCTTTATGATAAACGGAAGTGAACACAAAAACTGGTTTTGATAATGGCTGACAAGAAAAATTTTGATATCAACGCTATCCGCACCAAAGTTAAAAACAATAAAACCTATTATGAAGATTCGGGTAAGGATGTTTTTGATTTTAAAAATCCCGGGAGCGGCGGTTATTCTTGGCAGGCAGTATCTCAGTCGATCGGTCCGGATCTCGGGCGCAGCAGTTTTTTGAACAGTATAGATTTTGTCGGCAAAAATCTTGAAAACGGCAAATTTGCTCACGAAAATCTTCAAAATGCCAATTTTTCCGTAGCGAATCTGACCGGCGTCGATTTTTCGGGTGCGGATTTGCGCGGGGTGGATTTTTCCGGCGCTAATCTGACGGATGCCAATTTGTCCGGGGCCGATTTGTCGGGAGCCGTGTTGTCCGGATCTGTCCTTCTCAGGACTAATTTTACCGGCGCCAAAATGAACGGCGTCAAACTGACGGACGCCGATTTGGAGGATGCTATTCTGCTGGGTATCGAAATTGACGAACTCGGCATTGAAGAATTGCAGGCGCTGATTGAGTATCTGGCAAAATATTATCCGCATAAGCTGAATCTGACCAAACTGAATCTAACTCTGCTGGATTTGTCAAAAATCGATCTCAGCAAAGTCGATTTGCGGGGTGTTGACTTTACCGGCTGCGATTTCACCGGCGTTAACATTATGGAACTTGATTTGAGTGAGTGTATTATTACGCCGCAGCAGATTGCCCAGGCGTTGGGACGGGTTCCGAGCAAAGACGAACTGGCTAAAATTCTGGCGCCGAAAAAGAAGAAGGGCAAAGGTTTTAACGGCGTGGACATGAACGAATTCTTTTTAGGCGACGGCAAGGAGTTTGGCGTTTGGGATGTGGTGCATGACAAGGGTATCAGCATTGAAGCGCTGATGAATGCCGGCAAAAAGATTTTCAGGCGCGGTGCCGAGAGACCTCCTGTTAAAGACGAAGAGGCTCTGAAGAACATTAAGTCGGAGCAGGAGCTTAAGGCTAAATCTCATAACGATGAATTGCGCAGAGTGATAGAGGAACGTAAACGCAAAGAGTTGGAGGCCCGGGCGGCTATGAAAAAAGAATTTCAGAACGAAGTGGTCAGGGAACAGGCTCCTCAGCAGAAAGAAGAAAAACCGAAACGGGAGATAGATGAGCGGCTGGTTGCCATGCGGGAAGGCCGCGGCGGCCGCAGTTAGTGCCGGACGGAATGGTTTATGGGCGTCAGGTTAAGCATAGAAGATGAAGAAAGGCCTCGCAGAGCCTTGTTGAGGGTGGCCGGCGTTGTGTTGCTGGCTGCCGTATGCTTTTTTTTGACGGCGGTTGTTACGTTGTCGGTTTTGTTTTTGAGCGAATCCGCTTTTTCTCCTGCCGCTTTTGACTGGTTGGGCGATTTTCTGGTTAAAATTCTGAAATCTCCGGCGGCTTTGGGGGACAGTTACCGCCGGTGGTGGTCGGGGTTGCGGGAAACGCAGAATTTTGATGTTTTTATGCTGCTTCCGGTTTCGGCACCGCTGGTTTCTTTTTTGATTTTGGCTGCGGCCTATTTGCGCAGTTCGTATTCTCTCGGTTTGTGGTATGTGCTGAGGTATCATTTTGCCAATTTGGAAGATATCCGTAAAATGGGCTTGCTGAACGGTATTTTTCTGGTCTTAGGGCGCTTTCAGGATTATGTGCTGGGGGTTAACCGCCCGTCGGCGGTTTTATGTTTCGGCGAGGCCGGCAGCGGAAAAACTTCCAGCGTGGCCATTCCTTCTATTTTGCGTTCGGACAGCGCTTGCGTGATGGCGGTGGACAACAGCGGTACTTTGGCCAAATATACCAGCGGTTATCGTTCGTCATTGGGAAAGGTTTTTTATTTTAACTGGGATTTGCAGGATGATCCGGATAAGGGCAGTTTTTATCCGCATTGGAATCCGCTATGCAAAGGCAACCTTCCCTCCGATAAGACAGAGCAGGATGATTATCTGGGGTTTATCGCCGCGCAGCTGACCGGGTATGATGCCGCTCAGGATAAGGATAATTACTGGCATTGGCTGGTGTATACGGCATTTTGTACTTTTTTGCGTTTTATGCTGGCCAAAACCGCTCAGGCCGTCAGCAACGATTATTTTTTGCAGCAAATTGTGGAGAAAGGACGGCTCAACAAAGATGATAAAGATGTTTTGCTGAGCTATTACGTCTTGATGCCGAAAGAGGTCGGTCTGAGAGCCGCAGAGGCTATTCAAAAGGATAAGTTGTCGGTTGATGATTTTTTGCCGATAGGCAGCTGGGCCGGAATTCCCGCGCCATGGCAGGGTAAAGAAATCTGTCTGGCCATGGTGGCCGACTGGCTGCTTAAAAATTATCTGCTGGCCCGGGAAGGCGGTTCTGCCGGCCGCGGTTGTAAAGACTGGCTGGAAAGTCTGACGGCAGAGGCTTTTTTATTTAATTACGGAACGGGTATCGTTCGGGGGCTGCAACAGTTGGCGTATCTTTCGTCCCGGCAGCGGGAGATTGTTTTTCCGATGTTGTTGCGTTCTTTGAAAATATTCAGAAATCCGGCGGTTCGGGAAAAAACCAGCGGCAATGATTTTTATATGGCACAGCTGCGGGGCGTGAAAAATCCGCAAACCAAAAGATGGGAGCCGGTGACGGTTTACAGTACGGCCAATACCAGAAGCTCCCGCGCAAT
Organism: uncultured Alphaproteobacteria bacterium; assembly: GCA_944389095.1. Classification (GTDB taxonomy): domain Bacteria; phylum Pseudomonadota; class Alphaproteobacteria; order RF32; family CAG-239; genus CAZU01. The sequence goes on along the minus strand of CALXLC010000031.1, from coordinate 8,250 downwards.
CGGCAATATGTTTGTCGAGCTGATGATGCGGCAAATCGGAGGTAATTTTAAGTATAAAGGGTCTTTTCCGTTGGCGATTGTGGTGGATGACGTGGGGCAAATGCTGAAAATCAAAGGCCTTACGGAAGCAGTGCAGCGCTGTTCTATCCGTAAAACTTATTTTGTGCTGCTGTGCAACAGCCTGCATAATATTGAGAATATTTACAGCCGGGAGATTTTGGAAACGCTGGTGGCCAGCACAAACTACAAAATTATTATGGCCGAAGATAATATCAAATTGAGCAGACAGCTGCGAAAACTTGCCGTGTTTGCCACCAGATCGGTACAGATTCCCGTTCAAGAGGGAAGAAAACGCCGTTTTGGCAAGAGGGGCGGTGCCGATGCCGCTTATTATTATCATCTGGCAAAAGATTTGCGTTCCCGCCGTAATCTGAGTGTTGAGACCAGGGGGTATCAGATCTTACTGGCGGAGGGCTTTTATCACCGGCCGGTTTTGACTAAGAATTCACATTTTATCAAGGATGAAAATTTTAAAGACAAGTCGTTGGAAGGTGCCAATTATTTTTTGGATCCTGTTTTGACAGAGCGCAGAAATTCTCAGGATTTTCAGATTCCGTCTTTGGAAGATGCCATTTATGACGCCGCGCTGACCATTGACGACCGGACGGAGCTGGATCGCTATCTGGAAGTGATTTATGAAGATGCCGCCGGTCAGATTACCCGGACGCCGGATAAGGAAACTGCGTTGGCCGACGATATTTCAAACCGTTGGCAGTCGTCGGCGGCGGAACGGGACGGAAAGTCCGATGCTTCGGAATGGTGGATGGACGAAAACGCTTTTGCCGGCAGCGAGCAGGCAACCTCCAATCCGTTTGAAAAAAATGTTTAGCATCTTTATATTTTTCTGCTATGTTGATGTTCTGAAAAAAGAATCGGTATTGCCATGGAAGACACTTTATTTTCATCTCAGGTAAAACGCCCTTTGGCTGACAGGCTGCGTCCGCACAATCTGTCGGAGGTTGTGGGACAGGATCATATTGTCGGCGATAATGCCCCGCTCGGGCGGATGATAAAATCCGGAAAAATTACATCGTTTATTTTGTGGGGCCCCCCCGGGTGCGGCAAAACAACAATAGCCCGTTTGATTGCGGAGCATACAAATTTGTATTTTGAGCAGATTTCGGCCGTGTTTTCCGGGGTGGCGGATTTGAAGCGGGTGTTTCAATATGCACAGGAGCGGCGCGCCAATCAGGGCAAAGGGACGTTGCTGTTTGTCGATGAAATCCATCGTTTTAATAAGTCGCAGCAGGATGGATTTTTGCCTTATGTCGAGGACGGTACGGTAATTCTGGTCGGCGCGACGACGGAGAATCCGTCTTTTGAGCTTAACGCGGCGCTGCTTTCCAGGTGTCAGGTTTTTGTGTTGAACCGGTTGACATCCGATGATTTTGAAGTGTTGTTGCAAAGGGCGGAAAAAGAAGTCGGTAAAAAACTTCCGGTTGACGAAGAGGCTCGTCAGTTTATGAAAGATACGGCTGACGGCGATGGCCGATATATTCTGAATTTGGCGGAGAGCGTTTGGAATTATGCGCAAAACGGGGAAATTTTCAACAAAGAGTCAATTATGCAGATTATTCGTTCCCGGGCGCCGATATATGATAAAGGACGCGACGGACATTATAATCTGATTTCGGCCGTGCACAAGTCTTTGCGCGGATCGGACGTGGATGCGGCGCTTTATTGGGTGGCACGCATGCTGGAAGCGGGAGAGGATCCGAAATATTTGCTGCGGCGGATGACACGGTTTGCGGTGGAAGATGTTTCTCTGGCCGATCCCAACGCGGTGGTGCAGGCAATTGCCTGTTGGGATACATATGAGCGGCTGGGGTCTCCGGAGGGCGATTTGGCATTGATGCAGCTGACGGCTTATCTGGCGACGGCTCCGAAGTCGGTGGCTGTTTATAAGGCGATGTATGCGGCGCGTGATTTGGCGCGAAAGACGGGCTCTCTGATGCCGCCGAAGAATATTCTGAACGCTCCGACCAAGTTGATGAAGCAGCTGGGGTACAGTGACGGGTATGAATATGATCCCGACTGTGAAGACGGCTTTTCGGGAGCCAATTATTTTCCGGACGGAGTGCGGCGGACCAAACTTTATTTTCCGGTGGATCGCGGTTTTGAAAGGGAAGTGAAGAAACGGGTTGATTATTTTGACCGGCTGCGCGCGGAAAAGCAGGCGCGCAAAAAGGCCGAGAAAGAAAAATAGGGCTTGTTTTTCAACGATTTTTGTTATAGCATGCGACATCTCGAAAGTATTTTTAATTTAATTATGATGTTATGAATAAAAGAAATGAAATTGTTACAGCCGCAGCTTTGATGATTGTTAAAAACGTCAGGGCGAAAGACGTTCCTTTTGCAATGACGGGTGAAATTTCTACGGAAACGTGGAGACGGATTTTTGCCCGTTTCGGGATGCAGCTTTCTGCGGGGGAAACGGAGCAACTGCTTCGGGATTTGCAGAATGAGTACGGCATTGAGCCGGGCCGTTGTCTTTTTGAGGTGCCGTCTACGGGTGCGGAAGAAATAAGACAGCTTTTGGATAAAAATCCTGCCGTGTTGCTGGTGTCTGATGTTTCCGGGAGCGTTTCGAAACGGCCGTATGTTCCGAAAGTTCTTGGCAAAACCGGGACAAAACCAACGGTCAAGAAGATAAGAATTGTCAGAAAAGGTTGATTTTTTTAGCGGACGAAGTTGATTTTCGTCCGCTAAAGTTTTTTAAAGGGACTTGTCAAAAGAAAGGCAATCGGATAAAATCGGCACAGATTAGAGAAAGGAAATATGATGCCCGGGGTAATGCTGGTGAAAGTTAAAGACAGTGATGACGGAATGCGCTTAAACCGCTGGTTTTTAAAGCATTATCCGCAGCTGCCTCTGAGCCGCCTGCAGAAACTTTTGCGTACCAAACAGATTAAAGTCGACGGCAAAAAGGCGGAAACGTCTTTGAAACTTGCCGCCGGGCAGGAGGTCAGGCTGCCGCCGTTGGATGATGCGGTCGATGTTGTTAAGCCCCGGGGGCTGAGCGAAAAAGACAGGGCGTTTATGCTTTCTCTGGTCATTTATAAAGATGATAGAATTATTGTTTTGAACAAGCCGTCGGGTTTGGCCGTGCAGGGAGGGACCAATACAAGCCGTCATGTGGACGGAATGTTGGAGGCTTTGCGTTTTGACAGGGATGAAAATCCGAAACTGGTACATCGAATTGATAAGGACACCAGCGGCATTTTGGTGTTGGCGCGCGACCGTACCAGCGCCGAGGTTTTGACGAAAGCTTTTCGCGAACGGGATTTGCACAAAACATATCTGGCTTTGGTCAGGGGCGTTCCCGGGAAGGACCGCGGCGAAATTAAAGCGGCTCTGGAAAAAATCGGCGAAAAATCAATAGTTACGGCGGAAGGGAAAAAAGCCGTGACCGGTTATGAAGTTTTGGATACTGCCGGTAAACAATTTGCTTTGGTGGCGGCTTTGCCGATTACCGGACGGACGCATCAAATCCGCGCGCACATGGCGTATATCGGATGTCCGATTGTCGGTGATGACAAGTATTTCGGCAGCAGGAGAGAACGTTATGCAAATTTAAGCGACAAACTTCATTTGCATGCATACAAAATTGATTTATCGGAAATATATAATAAAAAATTGGTTGTCCGTGCCGGTTTGCCGGATTATTTTAAACAAGATCTCAATACCCTCGGGATGCAATTTAAGGAGTAGGCTATGCATATGGTAAAAATTTTGGCAAAAGTGTTGTTCAGTCTGATAATCATTCTGGCGATTGTCGGTTATTTTGCAGTCAGAAATTTTGACTTAAATCAATATAAGTCATATGCGGCGGATTTTGTGGCGCGCGAAACCGGCCGGGAGTTGGTTATTAACGGCGATGCAAAGCTTGGGATTTCTCTAGTTCCGACGGTTATTATCAATGACGTGGCTTTGTCAAATGCTTCCTGGGCCCGGCAGCCGGAGATGATCAGGGTTAAGCAGCTGGAGGTCAAGATTAATATTCTGGCGCTGCTCAAAAAACGAATCGTTATCGATAAGATTTTGTTGGACGGTCCCGAAATATATTTGGAAACATCGGCTGACGGGGCTCAAAACTGGGTGTTCGGCAGCTCTTCCGCCGTGCCGGCGGCCAAGGCTTCTGCAAACGGGGCTTCTGCCGGTTCCGGTCAGACTCAGGCAGTTTCATCTCCGGCGGCTGCGGCATTAGCCGGGTTTGCGGCCAAGGATGTGTCAATTGTCAACGGGGTGGTCAGCTATTATGATGCCGCCAAGAATCAGACGCAGGCTCTTCAAATCAATACAATTCATTTCAGTGCCCCTTCTTCGGCCGAAAATATGACGGCGGCTTTTGACGTTGTTTATAACGGGCAGGAAATATCCGGCGAAATGACGTTGGGTGCGTTGCAAACTCTGTTGGCCAATCAGGAGCCTTATCCGTTTACGCTTACGGCAGAGGCTTTGGGGCTAGATGTGGATTTGAGCGGGAGTGCGGCCGATGTCATGAGCAGTCCCCGTTATGCGGTTCAGGCCAATGTTTACAATCCGGCAGGTAATCTTAATGCGCCGGAGACAACGCTTAAGGCTTTGATTAACGGTGATGTCAAGCAGGCCGAAGCGCAGATTCAGACGCTGAATATCGTTAATAATCTGATTACCGGAACGGTTAAGGCCGATTGGAGCGGCAGCCTGCCGTCCGTGGACGCGGTGCTGTCCAGCGCAAAAATTGATTTGCAGAGTTTTGGCAACAGCAAGCCTTTGGCTTTTAAATTGCCGTCGCTGGTTAATGAGGCGCAGGCCCTGGAGATGGTTCCGGCAACGGCAGTGCCTTACGAGGTTTTGAAAACACTTAATGCCAAGGCGGATGTGACAATCGGCGAGTTGTTGATTGCGCCGGGAATGCAGGCTGATAACGTTAAGATGTCGGCGGTTTTGCAAAACGGTGTGCTGACGGTTAATCCGCTGATGCTGGGGTTCGGCGGCGGCACGGCCGATGCATCGGCAATTATAAATGCCAATAGCCGTTCCGTGCAGTTGAAGCTGGTTACCCAAAATATGAAATTGCAGAATCTGCACGAAGAGTTCAAAATCAACGGGAACGGAGATTTCGGCGTTTCGGAAGGCGGTCAGGTGGATTTGGACATCAACCTCAGCGGCAGCGGCGATAATTATCGTCAGATTGCCGAAAGCCTTAAAGGTTCCGTTATTGCCATTGTCGGTCAATCGGTCGTGCAGACGGGCGCGCTTGATTTTATGAGCGGAAATTTTGTGACGCAGCTGCTTAATATGCTTAAAATCGATACCTCAAAAGCCAAACAAATGGATTTAAGCTGTGCGGTGGTTCGGGCCGATTTGGGCGGCGGCAAGGCTGTCTTTCCCAAAGGAATAGTCTTTAATGCCAAACAACTGACTTTGGTCAGCGACGGAAGCATTAATCTGGCTAATGACAAAATTGATTTTACGCTGCTGCCGTTTTCGGGGACGTTGGATAATACCAATGTGATGTCGGCGTTGTCTTCTTTTGTTAAAATTGCCGGGACGCTTGAAAATCCCAAAGTTACGCTGGATAGTAAAGAAACTTTGAAGACGCTTATCGGGGTTGCGGCAACCGGCGGAACGGCTTATGTCGGGTCTCAGTTACTGCTTGATTCTGACAGCAGTCCCTGTTATACGGCTTTGGTCGGGACACCTTATGCCAATCGTTTTCCAAAACCGGAGGGCGTTAAGGCAGCTTCGCAGGATGTTTATAAGGATGTCAACAAACAAATAGACAATACGGTTAAAGATTTGAAAGATGCGGCCAAAGATTTTCTGGGTGCGTTTACCAAGAAAAAGTAAGGACTGATTACGGAAAGGAGCGTCATGTTTGAAAAATTGAAACAGGCAACGCATGAAATTGCCAAACAACGAAAAGATTTTATTGAAAAACTGGCGCAGTTTGCCGAGACGGATCTGTTGCTGTTTTGGGGACGGAATAAAGAGTTGGCCGAACGTCAGGAAAAAGTGTGGGGGCCGATTTTGGCTTGGGCCAAAGAGGCTCTTGATACCAAATTTGTGGTTACGGACCAACTGGAGGTTCCGGAGGAGAATAAACATAGTCTGGGGCGTTTCAAACTTTTTTTGAACGGTTTGAGCGATAAGGAACTGGCGGCTTTTTATTTGGCGGCGCTGAATATGCGGTCTGTTTTGCTGGCGGCGGCGCTGGTTAAAGGCCGCCTTAACGCAAGACAGGCTTTTGAGACGTCTTGTCTGGAGGAATTGTGGCAGGCCGAAAAATGGGGCGTTGAAGAGGAAGCGGAAAAACGCCGTCAGTCGCTGAAGCAGGAACTGGTTGAAATAGAAGATTTCCTCAAACATGATTAAGGAAGTTTTTATCAAAATCTACGGGCGCGTTCAGGGTATCGGGTTTCGGTATTGGGCCGTGAAAAAGGCGGAAGAAATCGGCGGTATTTCCGGCTGGGTGCATAATGAAACGGATGGAACGGTTGAAATTATGATGCGCGGAGAGGAAGCCGCCGTGGATACCATGATTGTCGCCTGTCAGAAAGGGCCGATGTTGGCCAGGGTTGATAAGGTGACGTTTGTCGTCGGACGTTGGAGCGGTTTTTTGCCGCCGATTGAAGACGGCGTCTTTAAACGTTTTTGACGTTCGGTTCTTAAAACTTTTGGCATATCTTGCATTAGGGCAAACAGGACATATTTTACTCTTGCAATCATTTGAGGAGAAAAAGTATGTTAGTTGCAAAAACCAAGGAAAATCTAAAAAAATGTCAGTGTATGCACTGTCCGTCTTATACGCTGGGCTGCAAAATCAGAAATATTCCCGAGAATCTTTTTAAACTTATGGATGATTTGGATACCGTAGAGCATTATGAGTCAATGTTTTGCGCGTTTGAGAAAAGTCATTGTATTGAAGAAGACCGCGGGTGTTTATGCGAGACTTGCCCGATTTATGCGGAATATAATCTGAACCGGGAGGAGTATTGTCTTAAAACCGGGGGTGAACTTGGACGTCATTGCCTGATGGGGTTTGACGAAAAAGAACAGGTTAATGAAAAAATCAAAGCCTCTCAGGCAACTCAGGTTAATTAATCGTTTTATCATTTTTTTAGGATGTTAGGTGATGAATGTGGATGAATTTACGGAAATTCGGCCGCAAACACTTATGCAGGCCTATCGGTTGGCAGACAGGCAAGCCAGAGAAGCCGGTACCGATGACGAGAAAATCCGGGCTTACAGCAAAGTGATTAACTTTTGCGACGGGCGGATGCTTTGCCGTTTGGATAAGAGCATTAAAAAGAATACGCTGCTGTTTTGGGCGTATAACAACGTTGCCGATGCTTATATTCGCAAGCGGGAGTATGAGGCGGCGCTCAATTATCTGGGAAAGGCTTTGAAATTTGCCAGAAGCACCAAAGAAAAAAAACGGGTTGCGGAACAGATTGCTTCTTTGCAGCCGGAAAATATTCCTGATAATGCCGGCAGTTTTATCATGGTTTTGGAAAATGCTCTGAATGTTATCAGCCGCGGGCGTCTACCGGTTGTTGATAAATGCCGCAATGTTTTGGAAGTTTGCAAACGGTTGGACGGCCTTTATGAGCTAAAGGGGGACGATGCCAACCGGCAGAGAATTGCAGAGTTGTCGGCCAAGACAACCTCTTTAATGAAAAAGGCACAGAAAAAAGTTTAAATGAAAAAGTTGTTTGTAAAGAACAGAAAATCCGGGCTTGACAGTTTAAACTTATTGGATTAGTTTGCACTGGTTACGGGGTCATAGCTCAGATGGGAGAGCGATTGGTTCGCAATCAATAGGTCGGGGGTTCGATCCCCCCTGGCTCCACCAGTTTCAGAAGGCTGCTGTTTGCAATAAACGGCAGCCTTTATTACAATCCTTACGAGAAACCCCGAGCTTACTCGGGGCTGAATGCCAAGGTGTTGGAACAACACCGTTCCATGCCAACGAGTGTGGTCAAACCGAAGGTTTGTATCCTTAATAGAAACCCCAGTTTACTGGGGGATATCTATTTCGTCCAGTGCGCTCAAATGCATGTTGACACGCACCAAAGATTATGATAAAATTTTATTATAATCTATAGTGTGGTGAGTGTTTGGGGGTGCGATAACCTTCAAATTTGTAGATTAGGCTTCATCATACCCGAACCGTGCCGTCAAATGACCGGAAGGTTTGGGATG
>CALXLC010000030.1 GCA_944389095.1 uncultured Alphaproteobacteria bacterium | reverse complement strand
TTGAACCCTTTGCTTTCACAGTATTCCCCCGTGCTCATACACTGGTAGTAATACCCTCCGCAGCCGTTGTCTTCTTTGCCGCTTTGCAAATCCGGATCCGAACACGGCGTTTCCTGCCAGCCGGCTTTCATAACATTGCATTCCTGACATTTGACATAAGAACTGTCCTTGTCGCAGGTATCTTGAACAACGCCGTTGTCACAAGTGTCTTTGCTGTATCCGTGTTCTTCACAATAGGCTTGGGCGGTAGAACATTTGTAATAATATCCGCCGCATTCGTTGTCCATGGTGTCCGTCTGCAGGTCGGCATCAGCGCAGGGAAGTTCCTGCCACCCGGAAGGCAGGGCGGCACAATTGTCTTCGCAGACGTTGTTAACGCAGCTCTGGTTGCTGCCGCACATATCATCCGAGCAACATTTTCCGGAACAGACGCAGCTTTCATACTTTCCGCCGCAGGACGAACCGGACAAAGCATATCCGGCCATGGTATCGCAGTTGGATGAGGTATAAATGAATTTTGGTTTACAGGAACAGCCGGTGTAACATTCCAGACCGTATAAGGGCTTGATGTCATAATCGGAACAGTCATACAGAGACAGGTCTATTTTTCCCGGAGAAGCGTAGCCGTAAGTCTCGCAGGTCTTCTCGGCATCGCCGCCGCCTTTGTCATCACTGCCCGAACTGGTATTATAAGACCGGGTGTCGCTTTGCCAGTCCGGCAAAAACCATGTCTTAGCCAGTTGATATGATTTGTTCGAAACAAAAGATGCCGGTTCCAACAACGGCGTGGTTGTTGTGCAATTGGCCGAAGCCGGAAACGCCGCAATCAACAAACATGTTAAAACAAGATATTTTAAGAGATTGTACGATTTCGTCATTTCCGTAGTCCTTTTGTTGTTAAAACCGGCAAACGAAATCTACAGGGAGGGATAAAAAGACGATTAACCGAAACAATCCGGCCACACACATAGCCAGATTATCATCAAATTAATCTATATGATTTGAAGGGCACAACTCCTTCAAACGACCACCAACACACTATAGATTATGTTTTCACTCTAGCATAATCTTTGCAGCGTGTCAAACAGTATTTTCAAGGACTGGACAGAAGTGGCGAGCCGCACCACGCGCGGCGTGAGCGGTGGCAGCGCCACAGGCTGTAATATTTGTATCAAAAAGATTAAATTTTGTTGGCAGAAATTCAAAACAGGAGTATACTATATATCGGTTTGTTAAAAACGGAGGGACTCATGACGGATTTCAAATTGGGAAAACTTCATTGCGTTATCTTTGATTGGGACAATACGCTGGCCAACAGCCGTCCGGTCCTGCTGGCCGTGGTAAACCGTGTTTTGGCGGAATATTATATGCCAAACTGGGATATTTCCAAAAAGCGCCGTCATCCGGACCTTTCTTTTCGGGATAATTTCCCTTACATTTTCGGAGAGGAACTGGCCGAGAAAGCCTATGCCCGCTACAGGGAATTGTATCTGGGACATGTCGATGAATTAATTTCAAAATTTCCGGACGCGGACAAGGTTTTGGATTTTTTTAGAACCCGCGGGTTGCCTGTTTTTGTCATGAGCAACAAAGACCGCCTGTTGATGGATGCCGAGCTGCCGCTGCTGTATGATAAAAAGATTTTTGCCAAAGTGGTCTGCGGTCATGAAGCGCCGAGAGACAAACCTTACCCCGAACAGATTTTCTATACGCTGGACGGCGTTATGAAACCTTCCGAGATTACGCCGCAGACGGTATGGATGATTGGCGACAGCAAACAGGACAGCGATTGTGCCTTAGCCGCCAATGCCCGGGCGATTCGCATCGGCCGGCCGATTTGGGGAATTGAGGATAAGGGAACTCCCGGCATCACGTATATTAATGATTTTACCCGCCTGTTGAGCCTGTTAAATCAAGATAATTCGTAATTTTTTATTGCTTCCCTGAATAAAATTTTATATCATCAGACAAGGGGAAGCAACAAAAAATGACAAAAAATAATTTTCAGGGAGTCAAACTCCGACAAGGCCAAACCTGTTTTAGCGTTTATGCCCCCAAGGCAGAAAAAGTCGAGCTGTGCCTTTTTTCAGACGATGAAATACACGAGCATCGCGTTGCCATGGTGTTAGATGACGAAGGATGCTGGCATGCCGACTTTCCGGAGAACATGGAGGGGCGCAAATACGGCTATCGCACGCACGGCGAATATAATCCGGACAAACTCAGGTTTTTTAATCCGTCCAAATTGCTGATAGATCCGTATGCTTTAGAATTGACGCGCAGTTTGTACCGGCTGAGCAATTACGAGAAGGAAGTGCTTAGCAGCGATAATTTTGTCGATTCTTCTTTTGTGGCGCCCAAAGGAATTGTCCGTTTTTTAAATCGCGGCGATTTGGAGCGGCGTTTTCCTTTTTTGTATCGCAAGCCCCGGATAAAATGGGAAAACAACCATATTTACGAGTTTCATGTAGACAATTTCACTCGATATCATCCGGATATTTCTATGTATGAAAGAGGCAGGTTGCTGGCCGTCAGCCGGTTGGTGCCTTATTTTCAGGCAATGAGCTATAATCAGTTGGAACTGATGCCGCTGACGCCGACTATGGGAGACTGGCAGCTTGAAGACGAAAAGGGATTGCTGGATCAGTGGGGATATAATCCCGTCAATCATCATGCGATAGATCCTCGATACGGCTCGATTTATGATTTTCTTGACGTTGTCAACCATTTGCACGAGGCCGGAATAGAAGTCAGTCTGGATATGGTGTTTAACCATACCGGAGAATTCGGAAAAGACGCTTTTCTGCTCTCTTACAAAGGGTTTGACGGTGAAGCGTATTATCGCGCTCACGCCGACCACCATCGCAGTTTTGTGAATACCACCGGCTGCAAAAACGGTTTCAATCCCAACACGGAGCAGGGTGGCCGCATCATACGGGACAGCATGATGTTTTTTGCCGATATTTGCGGCGTGGACGCGTTCAGGCTTGATTTGGCGGGTGATTGCGCGCTGGATGATAATCTGCAATTTTCTCCGGATGGGAAGTTTATGCAAATTATTGAAGAGGTCATTCGTCAAACCGGGGTAAAAGTCAGCGGAGAACCGTGGAGCGCCGTCGGAGGATATTTTCTTGGCCGGATGAAGAAAATTTATGAATGGAACGATAAACACGAAAAGGCTTTGAAAAAATTTATCCGCGGAGAATACGGGCAGGTCGGCAGCCTGGCTTATTATATGGCCGGCGGAGAAACGGAAAACAAAATCAACATCTTTACCAAGCATGACGGCGCCACTCAGTATGACTGGGCTTCCTATTCCCAAAAAAACAATTATGAAAACAACGAGAATAATCAGGATGGCACCAATGACAATCATTACAGTCCCTCGGTCAATGATGACGAACGCCTGACCAAAACCAAAACGGCGCATGCCCTGAACACTTTGGCCAGAGGCGTGCCTCTGAGTCTGAGCGGTGATGAACTCTGGCATACGCAAAACGGCAATAATAACGGATATGCCAAACCGTTTCCTCTGCAATGGCGAAAATTTTCCCCGGCTCAGCGGGAGAGGTATTTATTTGAGCGCAAAATCAATGCTTTTCGCCAAAGACACCCGTTGTTCAGCAGCACCGAAAACGCCTCGGCGGAAATGATGCCCAACGGCCGTCCGTCCTGGGAGTGGGTCAATATTGCCGGCGAACCGATGCGTCAGAATGACTGGGATTTTCCTTATAATCGTTTTTTGGGATATGTTCTCAACGGCCAAAACAAAGACGGCAAACGATTCGATGATGATTTTCTTGTTCTGGCATCAGGAAACGCGGACGGGGAAATGTCCGTCAAACTTCCACCGCTGCCGCACAGGGGAAGCTGGGAGCTTGTATTTGATACCTCTCGTCGTACCGGACAGACGGAAGCCCGAAAATATCAACCCGGCGAAGAGTATGTCATTAAACCCTACAGTACGGTTGTAATGATAAACCGTCGTCCCGGCCCGTCTCAAAAATCGCAAAATATGTCGAGGCAGATACGCGCTCAAAAATCATACGAATGAAATTAGCGAAATCTTAAACAGCCGCATTTATCATAAAATCATTCGGCGATTCTATGATGAGGGTGCGGGTATGAAGCAAAAAAACGATGTTGATTCCAAAGGGTGGAGCTATTACATTATATGGGGCGTAGCCCTGGGAGCTTTGTTGATTCTCAACTATTTTTATTTTAACGAGCATATTTCCTCCAATTCGGATACCATTAACACTTATTCTTTGCGGGATGAAGATATGAATAAGACAAGAGAAGCCGCCGTCGCCGGAATGTTTTATCCGGCGGATGTTTATCAGCTGTCGGCGGTCGTTGACAGCTACCTTGAAAAAGGCAGCCCGAAAATCTCAAGCCAGCCGCGCATCATTATCGTGCCGCACGCCGGATATATTTATTCCGCAGCGGTTGCGGCCAAGGCTTATCAAAAGCTTTTGCCGTTTCAGAAAAAAATCAAAAACGTTATCTTAATCGGGCCGTCGCATTTCGTTGCCGTAAACGGTGTAGCTCTGCCGACGTCCGCCAAATTTAAGACGCCGTTAGGCAGTGTGCCGCTCAACCGCCGGATGATAGGGGAACTTTCTGCCGATTCGCTTTTCGTTTTTAATGACAAAGCGCATGCCAAAGAACATTCGTTGGAAGTTCAGCTTCCTTTTTTGCAAAAGATTTTGAAGGATTTTTCGATTGTTCCGATGGTCTATGGCCATGTTGATCCCCAACGTTTTGCAGAGGTGTTGCGTCCGTATCTGCAGCGGGATGATACGCTGATTGTCATTTCGGCGGATTTGTCCCATTATCTGGATGATGCTTCGGCGCGGGCAAAAGATGAAGCGACGGCACAGGCCGTCAGAGTCGGAAAACCGATAGACGAGCATGCTTCATGCGGTGCCGCCGGCATTAATACTGCATTGATTTTGGCCAAAGAATATACATTGCAGCCCCGCCTGCTGGATATGTCCAATTCCGGGCAGGTGAGCGGAGATACCTCCAGCGTGGTCGGATATGCCTCCTGGCTGTTTCGTAAGGAAGAAGCAGCCGAACCATTATCGCCTCTGGAGCAGGAAGTGGAAAATCTGGATAATTTTGCCCGTCACCATGGAGAGGCGCTCCGCCGCATTGTCCGCCACAGTCTGGAGACAGCCGTAAACAAACATAAGGTTTACAAACCCTCCCGGAGAGATTTTGACGACGTGTTGTTCAACAAGGGGGCTTCCTTTGTTACTCTGACCAAAAACGGAAGTTTGCGCGGCTGCATCGGTAGTTTGATGCCCGGACGGGCCATTGCTCTGGATGTTTCGGCCAACGCCTATGCCGCGGCAATGGAAGACAGCCGTTTTCAGCCGCTGACGGCGGAAGAACTGCCCCAGATAGATTTCAGCATTTCTCTTCTGACCGGATATGAGCGAATTGAATTTAAAGATGAAGCAGATGTCGTTCGCCAGTTGAAACCGGGAACGGACGGCATTGTTATCAGGGACGGGGACCGTCAGGGGCTGTTTTTGCCCTCGGTATGGGAACAACTTCCCGAGCCCCGGGAATTTTTGAATAATTTAAAACTGAAAGCCGGGTTGAGCCCGTCTTACTGGTCTGATGATATTAAAGTTTATCGTTTTCGCGTAGTGGAGATAAAAAATGAAAATTAACGGATACGAACTGGCTCTTTCGGAGCAGGATCTTGAACACAAATTAAATGAAGAATGCCTTGCGGTCGAAATGGTTTCTCCGGATTTTGACGGATATAAAAACCTCAGCGAGGGCAACCAAAAAGCTCTCCGCCATTTAATCCGCGCCGGCGAAATTTTTAACGACGTGTTTTTGGAGCAGGACCATCCGCTGAATTTGATGCAGAAAAAAGCTTTGGAAGAGGCTGCTCCTCACAGCCGCCATGCGGAACTGGCCCTGCGTTTTTTTAATTCGTTGAACGGGGTGGAAGGACTTAACGGAATTGACAAGGAACCGGTAGAGCTGTTTAAGGGCATCAAAGGGCGTCCCGGCCGCAATTTTTATCCGGAGGATTTGGAACCGGATGAATTTCACGAAATTTTGATAAGAATGCTCCGGGCCGGAAAGGTTGACGAAGTCCGCCGGATTTTGAGCGTGCGAACCATGGTCCGCCGGGATGGAAAAAATCTGAAGGCAATAGATTACACGGAATATTTTGAAAAAGCCTTCTCTGATGCAGCCAATGAAATTGAACTGGCCGCCCACTATACGGATGATGCCCCGTTGAAGGATTATCTCGGCTGGCAGGCGCAGGCACTGCTGCAAAACAATGAGGACATGGACATGCTGGCCGACAAGCATTGGGCAATTTTGCAAAAGACGCCGATAGAATTTACGATTGCCCGCGAAAACTATGCCGACGAACTGACGCCGACGGTGTTTGACAATCCGGAGCTGGCGCAGTTGCTTGAAGAGAATAATATAGAAGTCAATGCCAAAGATTCGCTGGGTGTTCGTACCGGCATCGTCAATCAAAAAGGCACGGAGCTTCTGCTCAAATTCAAGGAGCATATGAAAGAGCTGGCGGAATTAATGCCGTATAAGGAACGTTACCGGCAGACAATTTCTTCTGCCGCCGAACTCAAACAGGCCATGGTTGATGTGGATTTAACCGATTTGCAGGGAGATTTTGCCGCAGTGCGCGGAGGAATTACAACGGCCGAAAACCTGCCGAACAACGATAAATTATCCGTCAAAATGGGAGGCGGCCGTCGTAATGTATATCATCGTCAGGTGCGCCAATGCGTCGATAAAGATAAAGAGCGTCAGATTCTGGAGCGTCTGGTGGCGCCTGAATTTCACCGCTATTATGATGACGAAGCTCTGCATCTTTTTGTCATCGGACATGAAAACGGACATTCTCTGGGGCCGGACAGTTCCTATCAGTCAGCCTTGGGAGCTTATGCTCATACCATAGAGGAACATAAGGCCGATGTTATTTCCGTCACGTTTATGCCCGAATATGTCAAACTTGGCGTAATTGATGAAGAAACACTCAAAAAAGTATATACAACCTGGGTGGCCGGCAGTCTGTTTTTGCGGGCAGAACCCAATCTGTCGCTGCCGCACCGCGTTGCCGATCTGATACAGTTTAATTATCTGTTGACACACGGCGCAATATCTTTTGATGATAACGGAAAACTACATCTTGATTTTAATAAATTTCCTGCTGTAATGCATGCGTTGCTGGATGAAACCATAACCGTGCAGCTGTCAAAATCGCCGCAGACTGCCAAGGCCTTTATTGATAAATACGCCGTCTGGGGAGAGCAGTCTCAGCGCATAGCCGAAGTCCATGCGTCACTCGGACTCAAGCCGTATAAAGTAATTAAAAGATATTTTTAGGAGCAAAATGTATTATAGTCTGTTTGAGATTTTTTCAATCGGCGTGGGGCCGTCAAGTTCGCACACCGTCGGACCGATGCGTGCGGCCAAACGTTATGTCGAAAACCTGAGTGCCAAAGGTTGCCTTGATGCGGTAGAGTCTTTAAAAGTAGAACTCTACGGATCTCTGGCTCTGACCGGATTCGGTCATGGCACGGTTAAAGCAATCGTATACGGCTTAATGGGATTGGAGGCCGAAGCCATCGATCCCACCAAACCCTATGTCGACGCCGTCCGCCGGGATAAGCTTCTGTCTCTCGGCAGCCTTCGGCCGATATCATTTGATTTGGATAAGGATGTTGTTTTCAATAAAGATGTTTTTCTGCCGGAACATCCCAACGGCATGAAGTTTTCGGCTTTTGACACACAGGGAAAGTCGCTGTTGGAAGAGGTCTATTTTTCCGTTGGCGGGGGAACCATAGCCCGCCGGGACGAAATTTCGAGACGCGTTTCGCGCGAACCTTACAATGTGCCGTATCAGTTTGATACCTGTGCGGAGCTTATGGATATTTGCGAAAAAAACAATCTGAGTATTTCCGAAGTCGTCCTGAAAAACGAAATGGCGCTGCGTTCCGAAGCGGAGGTCTATGACGGCATTGCCAAAATTCACCGTCTGATGCAGGAGGCAATAGAGCGGGGGATGCACACCGGCGGCATTCTGCCCGGCGGATTAAACGTTAAACGCCGAGCGGCCGAAATCTACAAACGTCTTGAAGAACGCTTCCGCAACAACGATTACGATCCGTTGATGATGATTGACTGGTTGAATTTGTGGAGTTTTGCCGTTGCTGAAGAGAATGCGGCCGGCGGCAGGATTGTGACGGCGCCGACTATGGGCTCGGCAGGCGTCATGCCTTCGGTAATTCGCTATTTTGAACGCTGCGCTTCGCCAAAATCTCCCTTCAGTGCGGAAGAAGGCGTCATCGTTTTTTTAACGACGGCATCCGCCATTTGCAGTTTATACCGCACGAATGCTTCCATTTCCGGAGCAGAAGTCGGCTGTCAGGGAGAAGTCGGCGTTGCCTGTTCAATGTCGGCGGCCGGATTGGCGGCAGCCATGGGCGGCACCGGGCGCCAGATTGAAAACGCGGCGGAGATTGCCATGGAGCACAATCTGGGCCTGACGTGTGATCCGATCGGAGGTTTGGTTCAGGTTCCTTGTATTGAGCGTAATGCCATGGGCGCCGTCAAAGCGGTTAACT
This sequence comes from uncultured Alphaproteobacteria bacterium, assembly GCA_944389095.1. GTDB lineage: Bacteria > Pseudomonadota > Alphaproteobacteria > RF32 > CAG-239 > CAZU01. The sequence continues at coordinate 13,579 of CALXLC010000030.1, read as the reverse complement.
CGGCGCGGCTGGCGCTGAAAGGAACGGGAGATCACCGCGTATCGCTTGACAGTGTGATTAAGACCATGTTTGACACCGGTCGCGATATGAATAACAAATACAAGGAAACATCGCTCGGCGGCCTTGCGATAAATGTTGCAAATTGTTAGAAAGTCAGAGAATTCGCTTGCGCCGGTCTTCAAAAAGAGGCATCATTTTGTCATTGGGTTAACAGATAAGAGGCTGAATGATGTTATCAAAGCTTTTTAAAGGCGAATTCGGGCTGGGCGTTACTTTTTGGAAGTATGGCATCCTCGCTCTGATAGTGATGAAGCTTATTGTCCGGCTGTTTGGATCTTTATTGCAAAAACACATCCAGGGAGTCAGCATTGCAGATTTTTTTCTGCATCATTTTCATCCGATTTATTCGTCAAAGTTCAGCATTTTGTGGACGTTGTGTTATTTATCCGGTCTTTTGGTCATGGCCTTGTATACTTACAACATCACAATCGGACTATGGAAAAGTTCTTCCGAATATGACAAAAGTCTCTGGCTCCGCCACCTGGCCCGGATTTTGTTTATAATTTTTGTTATTGCGATTTGGGGCTCAATGGATTTTCTTCCGTTGTTTTAAACACTGATAAGGAATAAAAAATGCGTCTGGTTATGGCTTTGTTAATGTTGTTGACGGTTGCCGCCTGCAAGGTGGGCGATTTCGGCGAAGATAGGTTTAAACAATATGAATTAAATCAACCCGATTGTGAAAAAACGCCGGACCGTTGCATTGACGGTTACCCGTGGTAAATATTCCCGAAAACATTAAGTCTTAAAAGTCGTTTCGGATACGGCAGAAAATTTTTGTATTTCCGAAATAAAAAAGGCACCCTGCGGTGCCCGCATGCAGGAGGGTATTTTATCCTTAATGCAAATGGCACGCACGGCGTGGGCGAAGATTGGCCGCCTGAATAATCTTTAAGTGGGCGCGCGGTGGCAGCGCCACAGGCATAACCTAAGCGGGGGAGAGGAATTTTACTTGTCTGAATTGGGGTTATCTTACATTCTGGTCTTGTATTTTAGGGCGGAAAAGTGCTACTATTCAGCCAAAACAACATTTTGATACGGTTTAAAGAGGTAGAAAATGAAAAAAATTGCAGTAGTCGGTGCTCACAGCGGCATCGGGCGCGAAATTTTGTCTTTTTTGGCGGATGAAAATTTTCCTGCGGCAAATGTTACGGCGTTGGAAAGCCGTTCGGTCATGGGCAATATGGTCTCTTACGGAGAAGAAGACGAACTTGACGTCTTAAGCCTTGATAATTTTGATTTCAAAGGATTTGACGCGGTCATTTTTGCCGCCGCGGACGAAGTATCCAAAAAATATGCGCCGCATGCTCTGTCTGCCGGAGCCAAGGTTGTTGATTGCAGCAAAGCCTTTTTCGGTAATCCGGATGTACCGATGATTATTGCCGGGATGAACAACGATAAATTACAGGCGGCCGTCAAAGGCATGGCTTCGGTTCCGGCTGCCGGCGTGACCCAGCTGCTTCTGCCGTTGCAGAACGTTTGGAAAGATTTTCCCGTAAAGAGAATTGTTGTTTCCGATTACACGGCAACATCTGTTTACGGCAAAGAAGGGATGGACGAATTGTTTAACCAGACCCGTCGTATTTTCATGAACGATACGCTGGCGGACGATCAGCAGGTCTTTCACAAGCAGATAGCCTTTAACGTGATTCCCCATGTCGGAGATTTCATCGGGGAAGAAACAGCGGAAGAATGGGCTTATAATGCCGAAATCAAGCAGATTTTGGGCGGAGATGTCAAAGTTCACGCCAATTGTGCGGTTATTCCGGCGTTTATCGGCTGCGCCCAGTATGCAAACATTGAATTTTCGGCGGAAGTCGATGTTGAGGAAATACGCAAGCGAATGAGCAAAACCGAAGGGGTTGTCGTGTTTGACAAACATGTTGACGGCGGTTATGTCACCCTGAATGACGTTCAGGGCGAAACCTCTGTTTATATCAGCCGCCTGCGTCAGGATGCTTCGGTTGAAAACGGTATCAGCTTTTGGTGCGTGGCGGACAGCCTGCGTGCCGGTGTGGCAAAAAATGCGTTGGCTGTGGCCCGCTTGTTGACCTCTTGCGGCAAATAACGGAGTATGTTAATGAAAAAGCTTTTCCTTTTGGTGTTTTTGAGTGTCTGGCTGACGGGAGCGCTTCCCGCTGCCGCGCAGCAAAAATCGGTGGTCGATTTGGGACCGGATCTGAATTATATGGAGCTCAATCAGCGGCTGAACAAAATCAGCCAAAGCATCAAAAAGGGAACGGCAACTTCGGAAGAACTCGGAGAAGATGTTACCTTTATTAATCAGACCAGATTTCAGCTGGAAAGTGTCAAAAAAGACATAGAGCGCGATTTGGAATTCGTGCAGAAAAGAATTGAAGCTTTGGGAGAAGAACCAAAGGACGGCAGTAAAGAAATAGCAGTTATCGCCCAAAAACGCAAAGAGTTTAATGCCGAACTGGCAACGGAAAAGGGGAGGGTCGCCGAGGTCGAAATCCTCCTGACCAGAATGGATGAGCTCGATTTGGCCATTTTTAACCTGCGCAACGAAGAACTGCTGGGAAATCTGCTGCTGCGGACAACGCCGCTGCTGTATCCGGCCGAACTTTTTAATTCTTCAAAACTTTTCATCGGGTTTGTTTTTGATATGATTGCCTCGCCGGTAGATTGGTATAAGACCCTGTCGCAGGAAGAGGTCAATACCGTCAAATCCCGGATTATTCCCGTTTTGCTGCTTGTGGCTTTTATTATTTGGCTCGGATGGGGAATGCGGATGTTCATTATGCGCCATTTCGGCTATCGCAAGGACATTGAGGCACCTCATTACGGCAAAAAGATTTTGGCGGCAATTTCTGTGGCGATTGCCTATGGCGTTATTCCGACGCTGATTATCGGATCGTTTTTGTTTTGGTCCGCCAGCAGCAAGATTTTGACGACCGGCTTTTTCGGCATGGCCGTCAACAGCTTTATGTATTATTCGCTTTATGTCATAATGGGCCGGGCAATTTCAAGAGTTATTTTCACGCCGTATAATGAGCACTGGCGGTTGATTCATGTCAGCACGCCAAAAGCTAAAAGTGTCACGGCGGCTTTGTATTTTAGCGTTACCGTAATCGGCTTTACGGCTTTTTTGAAGCATCTGGTCAGCATCGGGAATTATCCCATTGAGCTGCTCACATTTCTGATGTCCGTCGATTCGGCAATCAAAGCCTTTTGTATTGCGCTGATAACCAAACGTCTGTTGTGGGAAGAAAAAACGGCGGGGGAAGAAAACACTCTGCCGGAAGAAGAACTCGGCGACGGAGAGTTGAGCACGGGTTTTAAAGTGACATTTTTTGTTTCTTTGTTTGCCATAGGTGTTTTTGCGCTGTCTTTGTTCGGGTATCCCTATTTGTCGTCGTTTATATTGAATCGGGTTATTGCTTCCGTCCTGATAATCGGCGCCATTATGGCCGTTCGTAAGAGCTTTTATGAGGTCGTGCACCGGCTGTTACTTATCCATTTTTGGGTCAAGACGTTCCGCCTGCGCCGCCGGATTATTTACAAGATTGATTTTTGGTCTAATTTAATTATAGATCCTTTATTTGCCCTAAGCGGATTATTTATTATTTTGGCTGTATGGGGCGTGCCGACGGATGTGCTGAGCGGCCTGATTATGAAACTTCTGACGGGTTTCTCGATTGGCGGCGTGCAAATATCGTTGCTCTCCATTGCTCTGGGGTTATTAACGTTTTGGATTGCCATTGCTCTGATCAGAGCGCTGAAAAGACGGCTGGAGGACAATGTTCTGGCTCGGATGGAGATTGATGAGGGCATCAAGCATTCTCTGGCTTCCGGATTCGGGTCGCTCGGTTATGTGGCGGCGGCGTTGCTGGCAATAGCCATTATGGGCGGAAACCTGACAAACTTTGCTTTGGTTGCCGGTGCTTTGTCGGTTGGTATCGGTCTCGGCCTTCAGGGAGTGGTTAACAATTTTGTCTCCGGTATTATTCTGCTGTTTGAGCGGCCGATTAAGGTTGGTGACTGGGTCGTGATTAATAATGAGGAAGGCCGCGTTAAGCAGATAAATATTCGTTCGACCGAAATCGAAACATTCAAAAAGTCGAGTGTGATTATCCCGAATGCCACTTTGCTCTCCAGTTCGATTACAAATCTGACACACAGCAACAACTGGGCGCGCTATTCCGTAACGGTCAGCGTGGCTTATGGTTCGGATACGGAGCAGGTTAAACGGATTTTGATGGAATGTGCCCAAAACTGCAAACGCGTCCTGAAGAAACCGGAACCCTATGTCTTATTTCAGAATTTCGGCGCCAGCGGTCTTGAATTTGAGTTGCGGATTTATGTTAATGATATTTGGAACGGTTGGACTGTTCCCAGTGAGTTGAGGTTCGAAATCAATCGCCGCTTTGCCGAGGAAGGCATTGAAATTCCGTTTAATCAGCTTGTCGTCCACCAGGGCAGCAAAGTTTCTCAGGAAACTCAGACTCAGTTTTATGCGTTAAGAAAAAAAGGAACAAAAGATGCTTCTGAAGGATCTGCAAAATAAAAAGGTACTTATTTGGGGAATGGGCAGCGAGGGAACCGCCGCTAAAAATTATCTGGAAAGGCACGATATTCCTGCCGAAATTATTTGCTATGAAGATAAAGACGGACCGGAGCGGCTTGAAGAGGCGCTCGCCCGCTGCGATGTGATTATTCGCTCTCCCGGGGTCAGCATTTACAAAGACGAGTTTCAAAAAGTCCGTCACCGCGGCTTAAAGGTGACATCCTGCTCAGATTTGTTTCTGAGCGAGATACGGGCCAATCACCCGCAAACAAAGGTCATCGGCATCAGCGGTTCAAAAGGCAAAAGCACCAGCGTCAGCATGTTGTACCATATTTTGCACAATGCCGGTCGGAAGGCTGCCCTGGGCGGCAATATCGGAAAACCCCTGATTGAACTGCTGGGTGAAGAATACGATTATATCGCGGCGGAGTTTTCCAGTTATCAGGCCAGCGATTTGACGGCATCACCGCAAATTGTGATGTTTACTAATTTATTTTCGGTTCATACGGATTGGCATCGCGGCCATGACAATTATTGCAAAGATAAAATTCATCTGGCCGCCAATCAGAAGGAAGGCGATGTCTGTTTTATAAACGGGCGCGATTCTCAGCTGAAATTTTATTGCGGCGGAATGGACGATATAAAATATTACGATGAGCCGGAAGGGCTGCATGCCGAGGGCAGGGAGCTTTGGGACGGAAGTAAAAAGCTGGCGGATATTGATGATTTCAAATTCAGCGGCAACCATAATCTGGACAATTTGTCGGGTGTCCTGTCAATTGTGCGTTTTTTGGGAATGGATGTCGGCAAAGCGGTGGAAAGTTTGAAAAGTTTTGAACCGCTGCCGCACCGTCTGCAAAAGGTGGCGGAGATAGACGGGGTATTGTTTATCAATGACAGCATTTCCACGGCGCCGGAGGCTGCCATCGGCGGAATGAAGAGTTTTGATGACAAAATGGCAATTATTTCCGGCGGAATTGAAAATCAACAGGACTATACCGAATATGCCCGCTTCATTCAGGATAATCCCAAAGTAAAAGTTGCCGTCACATTGTTTCAGTGCGGAAAGCAAATCGCCGATTCGATTCGAAAATATGTCAGCCGTCCGGATTTTGAACTGATAGAGGCAGACAATCTGCGCGACGGCGTTACCCGTGCTTTTGAAAAAATAAAAGCGGCCGGCGGCTCGCTGGTATTATTTTCACCGACGGCGCCGAGCTTCGGTTATTATAAAAACTTTATGGAACGCGGCGACGACTTTATCAACATTGTCAAAAGCCTGCATCAATAAGCGGAGAAAACCTGATGCGAAAAACCCTGTCTAAACTTTTGACTTGTTTCATTCCCGGAAAACAGCGGCGGCGGGCGGCCAGACATTGGCTTCAGACATATTCCCGGGAGGGCGTTCGGCTGTTTAAGGTGTTTGAAAAAGCGGATGTCCGTCCCAACAGCGTTTTTATTTGCGAGGCAAACAACGGACACGGCAGCGTCGTAGTCGGTTATGCCAAATATTTTTTGGATTTGGGGTATAACGTTGATGTTTTGTTGACTGTCAAAAATTTGCAGGATGACGGTTTTTGCCGTTTACGGAGCGAACGTTTGCGCGTTTTCGGATTCGGACAGCATCTTTTGAAAAAATTGTTGGGATTGAGAAAAATAAAAGAATATGAGCGGGTGATAATAACAACGACTTGGTGTTTTTGGACGGCAGACCGCTCCGTTCCTCAAGTTGTCGGATTTATGCCTCAGGGAAAGCACAAAACCTTGTTGGTAGAGCATGAGCAGACGGATATAGAGCTTTTCGGAATTCAGAATTTGGTTCAAAACCGTCAAATTATAACGTTAGAAAAATTTCCCAAAGGTGAAATGGTCGCGCCCGTATATCTCGGCGATGTAGAAATAACGCCGCGGCACAAAGAAAAAACAATATTCGTAACGGTAGGCGCAATTACGCCGAATTGCAGGGATTATACGCAGTTGTTTTCAGCCGTGCGGCATTTGCTCCGAAATAATAAACGGATTAAAATAACGGTAATCGGCAGCGGAAAGCTGGAGGACCTTCCCGAAGATATTCGGCCGTATATTGAAATTAAAGGATATCTGAGTTATCCGGAAATGTTTAAACAACTTGAAAATGCCGACTTCTATCTGCCGTTGTTAAATCCTGAAAATCCGAAACATCTGCGTTACATAACGACGGGAGTTACTGGCTCGGCGCAGTTGACATATGCTTTTGCCAAGCCATGTGTCATTCAGGAAAAGTTTGCGGCATTCTATCATCTTACGCCGGATAATGCGGTCATCTATGAGGCTGATTTGGGAGAAGCCATGTGCAGGGCCGCCGACATCAGAGAGGCAGAATATAAAAAGTTACAGCAAAATTTACAAAAAACGGCAAAAAATTTATATGATTTGTCATTGCAAAACCTCAAAATGATGCTTAAAGATTAAAAACATATAAATAATGCTTGCAATTTTAATTTGTTTATGTAATTTATACCTCGTTGCCGGTTTAGCTCAGTTGGTAGAGCAACGCATTCGTAATGCGTGGGTCGGTAGTTCGAGTCTACTAACCGGCACCATAAAAAAGCCTCCCTTGCGGAGGTTTTTTTGTATGTTAGAGACAGAAGGGACAATTCTTTTCAACAGGTAAAAATATTATTTTTGAAAATATTGCTATTCTTAATTTTTATGTCTATGCTGGCAAATAAATTAATATTATAGGATATAAGAAGATGACTGAAAATATCTCTGTTTTTTTCGCCAGTGATGACAATTATGCTCCCTATTTGACGTCAGCAATCTATTCCATCCTGGATAATACAAAAGAAAAAATTGATTTCTATATTTTGGACGGCGGTATTAAAAACGAGACCAAACAAAAAATAGAAGACAGCCTGAAAGATTTCGGAAATTACAGCCTTCATTATGTTGACATGACCAAATTCAGTCTGGAAAGATTCCCGGATTGCCGCTTTTCCGCCAGCAGTTATTCCCGCTATTTTATTCCGGAAATAGCCCCGGATTTAAAGAAAGCTCTGTATCTGGACGCGGATATTATTGTTAGCGGGGATATTGCGGAACTGTATCATCAGGATTTGGAAGACTATCCGCTCGGTGCCGTAACAGAAGATTTTATGAAAGCGCATCACGATATTTTTTGCTCCAAAATTTGGCCTGATTTCCAGGGAGGAGACAATTATTTTAATTCCGGGGTGCTGTTGATGAATATTCCTGAAATGAAAAAATATACACAAGAGCTGGTTGAAAAAACAATTGCGCTGGGGCCGAAATTAATTTGCCCGGATCAGGATATTTTGAACATCGTTTTTGATAAGAATTTCAAAAAGTTGGATTATCGTTACAATTATTTTCCTGACATTTTTGAGTTATATCTGGCTGCTAAGGGTTATAAAGCGGCAGACAGCATCAGACGTACCGCGCTCGTGACCCATTATATAGGACTCAAACCGTGGAAAAACATGACGGCAGCATCTGATTTATACTGGAAATATGCTCAAAGGACGGTTTTTGGCGAAGAACTGAAAAAGAAGTATGCTCAGCGCCGGATAGGCAAAGGGAAAATCTGTATCTTGGGAATTCCGCTGATTAAAATAGAATTTTTTGCAAACAAACAGGTATACCGTTTTTGCCGAATTCCGGTTTTAACAAAAAAATTCAGAATGCGCGAAAATACCAGCAGCTGCGGTTAAAAAAGCTTTTGAATCTTGTCCAGGGCTTTGTAATCTGTATAATCAATAGTCAGCGGCGTTACGGTTATTTTGTTTTTTGCCGTTTCCGCATAATCGTCGGGATAATTGTTTTTGAGCAGGCTTTTGTCCGGAAAACGGCGTTCGCCCTGTCTGGCTGCGCAGATACCCGAAAGATTTTCCGGCAAAATATTTGGATAATTAATGCTGATGAGGGTATTGATGTCAAAACTTTCGGCCGCCAATTTCTCAATCAGGGGAACAGTGTATTTTTTTGCAACGGACCAATCCGGATCCGGCCCCTCAATATCCTGTGAAAGCGCAAAAGCCGGAATTCCTCGGACGATGGCTTCTGCCGCGGCGCCGATTGTTCCCGAATAAAGAATATCCTCAGCCAGATTTCGCCCCATGTTAATGCCGCTGACGACTAAATCCGGTTTTTCCTGCAGCAGCAATGTCAAAGCCACATGGACACAGTCAGCCGGTGTTCCGTCGATTCCGAAATGGAAATCGTCAATTTTTTCGATTCTCCGGGGCAACTGCGTAAAATCGTCATACATTTCCGAATAGGCCAAATCGCCGCTAATGGAATGAGAAAAACCGCTTTTTTCAGAGAGCGGCGCGGCCACGGCGACACGGGCACCGGCCTGTCGCAGCTCATCTTCCAGAAGTCTGAGGCCGAAACTTCCGATGCCGTCGTCATTAGACAGCAGAATAAAGGCATTTTTCAGTTTTTTTAGAGGCTTAAATTTCATCTTTTTCTCTTGAGCTTATGAAATAAATTTAACAAAGCTTAAAACTAAATTCAAGTCTCAATCATATAAGAAAAATCCCAGAAATTTCCGGGATTCTGAACTTATTTTTGCGCCATTTTGGGAGACTCGTTCTGAGCAAACATATTTTGATAGGATTTTTTGATATTTGCCACCTGAACTTTGAAATTTTTCAGATTTTGTCCCTTCAGATTTTCTCCGGTAGAGGCCTTAATCGTGCGGGGATTGACGCGTCTGCCGTTATGAACGACTTCATAATGGACATGGGGCCCGGTAGCTCGTCCCGTGCTGCCGACATAACCGATAACCTGTCCCTGTTTAACCCGGACACCGGGACGGATACCTTTGGCAAAACCTTTCATATGTCCGTAAGCCGTGGCAAATTCGGAATTATGGCGGATTTTAACATAGTTTCCGTAAGCGCCGTTATATTTTGCCACCTGAACCACGCCGTCACCACCGGCCAGAACAGGTGTTCCCGTTGGTGCCGCATAGTCAACACCCCAGTGGATTCTGATATCTTTTAAAATCGGATGACGGCGTTTACCGAAGGGAGAAGAAATTCGAGCCGCATAATTCAGCGGCATTTTATACAGAATTTTTTTCATCGGCCGTCCGGTTTCGTTATAATAATCGGCGTTGCCTTTTTTATCTTCATAGCGATAGAGAGAGATACGGTTATTGCGAAGAATCAGACCGGCATAAACAATATCTCCCGATTTGACGGATTCTCCGTTCGTCGTAACCTGATTTTCATAAATGATTTCAAATTTATCGCCTTTGCGCAAATCACGACGAAAATCAACGGAATAAGCAAAAATCTGAATAAATTTGTTAACCACGCGCAGGGGAACGCCGTGTTTTTGCATGCTGGTGGAAAGATTTCCCTCAATTGTTCCGGTTGCGTTGCTGATTTCCGTAATTAATTCGTCTTTGATTTTTTCCACCAGATACTCACCGGTTTCGTTTTGCGAAACAACCACGCGCTCTCCGATTTCCGGTTCAATAACCAGAGCGTTAAGGCGGAGAATATCGTCTGTTTGGGTATCAATGGTAAGATTAGCCGAAAGTTCCTGTCCGGCTTTTAAGTCTCTGGGGTCGTAATGTTCTTTAAGTTTATAATAAATATCGTTAGCGGCGTCACGGTCAAGGCCAAGATCGGTAAGCACGGAAATCAGCGTGTCACCTTTTTGAACTTCAATATTTTTCTGAACGTCTTTTTCCCGGACCAAAGAACTGACCATGGAAAACAAACCGTTAATATTATCAATGGAGGCCGACGGGTAAACGCTTTCTGGATCGGAAAGATTTTCTGCGATGTTGTTTTCAATCAGTTGATAGTCCAAACGTTCTGATTTCGAAACGGAGGCTTCCACATAATTATTGTTCGTCAGCGAAAGGACAAAAGCAAAAATAATGGCAACGGCATAACCGAGAGTTATGACTTTATGCTTATTTTTTTGTTTCAAATCAAATTTTAAATAATCTTTCCAATTCATAGGTTTGTTTCTTTTGTTGTTTACGAAAAAAATCAGCCTTGCCAATTAAAATATAACAGCCGACCTCAGCAAACTATACAAATAAGCCCTGAAAAAATAAAGTTGTTTCTAGGTTTTATGTGCATAAGTTCGCCCCCTAAATTAAAGTCTAACACAGAAAAGGTGAAAAAAATATAAAAATTTAAAAAAAGTGCTTGCTTTTATATTTTTTGTTGGCTATAAGAGAGAACGAACCCGGATGGGGGTGTAGCTCAGCTGGTTAGAGCGCCTGCCTGTCACGCAGGAGGTCGCGAGTTCGAGCCTCGTCACTCCCGCCATTAAAAAAGCCCGCCTTGTGCGGGCTTTTTTAATGGCCCGGATGTCGCGCTTGAAGGAGCGACCTGGTCGCGAGGCGAGGAAAAAAATTGCCCAAAGTAATGGGCAATTTTTGACGCAGCTTACGCGAATGTTAGCTTGTGAGCAAGGATACGAAGCGAAACAAGCGTTACAGAGCGGTGACCGCAGCGAGTTAGTGTTGGCAGCAGGGCGCCAACGCTTACGAGCCAGAAGAGCCTCGTCTCAAATTTGCCCGCCTTGTGCGGGCTTTTTTAATGGCCCGGATGTCGTGCTTGAAGGAGCGGCTTAATATTTATTACCGCCGGTTCCCCGTAATTCCAACAGACGATTAAGCCTGTCCCGGACATCGTTTTTTTGAGCAAAAGGCGAAGATACCGGACAAAAGTCTGCTTGAGTCGGACAAAGGCCGGGCGGAACCGCATCTATTTTTGAAGAAGCCGATATTTGGTCTGTCGAAACGCTATCAAACCCAAAATCTTCTGCGGTTATGGTTTCCGGCAAAGCGGCCGAACTTTCGGTCGTATAATCGGCATTATTCAAAAACTGCGTCGGCCGGTCAAGCTCAAGCAGAATGATTGATTTTTCTGCCAGTCGCTCTTCTTCTCCCAAATGGTCGTTAATTTCAATGATTTTGGGCAGACCGATGCCGAAATGTTCGCTCAAAGAGACCATAAAATCGGCTTCTTTATCGTCAAAATCATCATCGGCATTGGCAGCTCGGCACATTTCGCTGACCAAAAACAAAGCTTTTTGCCTGGTGTCAATAATTTCGGCCTCCTGCAAAACATTTTGCAAAGAAGCCTGTTTAATAAGAGAGACCGCGGCCTTGTCGTCCAAACCGTAAAGACGGCTGGTTTCTCTCAAAAATTCGACCTCGTCTTCGGCCAAAGTATTGTCAGATTTTACCAGACAGCCCAAAACTTTTATAAAAAAGCATTTTTCTTCGTTTGAAAGGCGGCCGATAAGCAAATTTCTCAAAGCGCTGTATTCCATATTAACATCTTTCGGCAATCAACAAAACAAAAACAATATAGGTCGGGATAAATTAAAAAATGCTGAACGGGCGACGCAACCGGCGCAAACGGATATCAAAAATATTTTCGGTTAAAAAAGCTCAAAATTTCGTAGGCCGTCGAAATATTTTTTGTTAACCTGAAAAAAAATTGTCCAACCGTCTTTAGAAAGGGAACAACATGAGCGACAACGCCGAAGACCAAAAAGATCCGTTGTTGAAACGCATTTTATTATGGTGCCTGACTTCTCCGGTAAACGTCATTTTTATAGTTGCATTAATATATTATGGTATTCAGGCCTTTGTCCTGGGACATAATGTGATGCTCAACAAATTGATTATGGTCGGATTGGCCGGCGGTTGGATTTTATGGTTTGCCGCCAAAAATTTTCTGAAAATCCTGTTTGTCATCGTGCTTATTGGGGCCGGAGCTTACGGGTGTTATTATTTCAGTCACCAGGAGCAGCACAAGTGCGAAGACTCCGGCGGCGTTTGGGATGCCAAAACTCAAACCTGCAAAGAAAAACAAACCTTGTGGCAGCAAATTAATCAGTGGCTTGAAGAAGCCTTTGCGCCTGAAGATAAGAAGAACTAAAACACATTCGTTTTTTCCAACACATTGACAATCGGTCAAATTTAGGCTAACATAAACATTGTAGTCTATAGTGTGTTGGTGATTCGTTTGAGGGAGTTGTGCCCCTCAAATAATATAGATTAATCACGGAAAACAATCTGGCTGCTTAAAGCAGCCGGATTGTTGTGGCTAATCGTATTTTTATCCTTCCCTGTAGATTTCGTTTACCGGTTTTTTAACAACAGAAGGACCTCGGAAATGACGAAATCATGCAAACTTCTAAAATTTTTTATATTAACTCTGTTTATGGTTGGGGCATTTCCGGCAGGAAACGGCAATGCGTCAGTGCTGGAGCCTGCTTCATTCCAGAACGGAAAAGCTTATCAATTAGCCAAGACGTGGTTTTTGCCGGACTGGCAAAGCGACACTCGCTCTTATAACACCAGTTCGGGCAGTGATGACAAGGGCGGCGGCGATGCCGAAAAGACCTGCGAGACTTACGGCTACGCTTCTCCGGGAAAAATAGACCTGTCTCTGTATGACTGTTCCGATTATGACATCAAACCTTTATACGGGTTGAAATGTTATACCGGATGCGTCTGCAAACCAAAATTTCAATATGATGACGACAACTGCGATATCGCGGCCGGATATACTTTGTCCGGTTCGTCCTGCGGCGGCAAATACGAAAGCTGCGTCTGCTCCGGAGAATGTTGTTCCGACAGCATGTGCGGCAGCAATCAGAGCTGCGTCAACAATGTCTGTGAAGACAATTGTGCCGCCCTGCCTTCAGGATGGCAGGAACTTCCCTGCGCGGACGCCGACCTGCAGACAGACCGGATGGACAACGAATGCGGCGGATATTATTACAAATGTTCTACCGCTCAAGCCTATTGTGAAGAACACGGATACAGCAAAGACGCTTGTGACAACGGTGTTGTTCAGGATACCTGCGACAAGGACAGTTCTTATGTCAAATGTCAGGAATGCAATGTCATGAAAGCCGGCTGGCAGGAAACGCCGTGTTCGGATCCGGATTTGCAAAGCGGCAAAGAAGACAACGGCTGCGGAGGGTATTACTACCAGT
>CALXLC010000029.1 GCA_944389095.1 uncultured Alphaproteobacteria bacterium | reverse complement strand
CAAAATAGAGGAAATTAGATTGGTTATTTTCCGCAATTCCACAGTGCCGGCAGAAACAGTTTTATCCAAACAATCATTTGAATTTGAAAATGAAATTGGAGAAAAACAATTTAATTTTGAGGCTTGGCTTGAGGAAATGGTTGCGAGAATCTAATTCATCATTTACAAATTAAAAAAAGTCCTTAGCTTTTATTGCTAAGGACTTTTTTTCTTCTTTGGATATAAAAAAATTATCCATCTATAAACTTCCAAAATGTTTTATAAAGATTATCTGAAGTAATATGTATTTTATTGTCTTTGGGTTAAGCCTTTTGTACGGCTCCGCTGTCGGTTAAAACAATTGACAAGATTTTAAAAAAAGCAGAAAATAGGAGTAAGGGGAAGCTTTGACAGAAGGACGGAGCGGAAGATGAAAAAGAGCAGAGAATTTTATTATCATTTTAAAAAAAATTACGTTTGGCTGGCATTGAACTTCTTGTTTTTGGGGTTGGTTTGCAGCTGTTTGTTTTGTTATCCGGCAATCATTTATTGGCACCAGACCTGGGTACTGTTGGGAACGGCGGTTTTTTCTTTTGTTTTGTGGGGAATTAAGTATCTTGTCAAACACAGGGTGGCTTTGGTTGACAGTACGAGTATTAAAATTGACCATAACAAACCGTTACGGTGGAAGGATATTGCCGCGGCGGAATACAGAACCGTCCGCTGCTGTTTTCGTGATTTGCCGGTTATAGCGCTGCATCCTAAAGAGGGGTTGAATTACCCCTATAACCTGTTGCAGGAATATTGTGCCGGAACGGATTTTACGGCCTTCTCTATTCCGTTGTATGCTTTGACGCCCGAAGAAAAGGATGAAATTATCGGAATTATTTCCAAGAAAGTTAAGTTTTTGAATCAAAATTAAGATTTTGCTAAATATTATCGTGTTATAAAAGGGACCATCTTGTGATTATCGGAGTATGAAACGATGGCAAATTTTGATGAAAAAACTATTCGCGAAACAGCATATTACATTTGGAAAAACAACGGTTGTCCGGCAAATACCAGCGTTAAAGACTGGCATGATGCCATTGATTTGCTGGAGCGTAAAGATGCTTTGGCGACGGCAAATAAGATTTCGGCCATGTATCGGAATTGTACTTTGATTCCGGATATGAAAATCAAATTAAACAAAACGGCGGCCAAAAATATTCCGCTGCTGCTGGTTAAAACCTTCGGAACGACTTCTTCCGGCGGAACCAAGAAAGCATCAAAAAAATCCAAATAAAATACGTTTTGTCTTATGAAAAAATCCCGCTCAGGCGGGATTTTTTTTATGTCGGGGTTTATAAAACAACGTTCGGACGGCATTAAGAATTGCCAAAACGGATACGCCGACGTCTGCGAATACGGCGGCCCAGATTGAGGCGTATCCTAAGGCTCCCAAAGTCAGAACCAGCAATTTGACGCCAATGGCGAAGGTCACGTTTTCACGGGCAATGCTAATTGTCCGGCGGGAGATGTCCAGGGCATCGGTGATTTTGGAGGGTTCGTCGGTCATGATGACAATGTCTGCCGCTTCAATGGCCGCATCACTGCCAATGCCGCCCATGGCAATTCCGATGTCGGAGCGGGCCAATACCGGCGCATCGTTGATGCCGTCGCCGACAAACAAAATTTTTCCGTCAGCCGATTTTTTGTTGATTAATTCTTCAAATTTATCAACTTTGTCGGCCGGAAGAAGTTCGGCATAAACGTTATCAAGTTTAAGTTTTCTGCCGATTTTTTCCGCGGCGGCGTGATTGTCGCCGGTGAGCATGACGGCAAGACGCAGCCCGTTCTTTTTCAGACGTTCGATTGTTTCGGCCGCGTCTTCTTTAACGGTATCCTCAATAATCAGGCAGCCGGCATATTTTTTGTTGATGACGATGTAAACAACTGTTCCTGCCGCGGTGCCGCGGGGGGCTTTGAGCCCGAAGTTTTGTAACAGGCGGGCATTGCCGGCAGCAACTTCTTTGCCCCTGAAAAGGGCGGTTATTCCCGTTCCGAAAATTTCTTTGACATTGCTGATGTCGTTCGGATTGACGGGACGATTCCAAGCCTCGCGGATGGAAACGGCTATCGGGTGGTGAGAATAAGCTTCAATGTGGGCCGCCGTTTCAAGCAGTTCGTCCGCGGAAATGCCCGCAGGTTTGACGGCAGTAACCCGGAATTTGCCTTTGGTCAGTGTGCCGGTTTTGTCAAAGACGGCAATTTCAGCTCGGTTGAGTGCTTCGAGGTAGTTGCTTCCCTTAATCAGAATGCCGCAGCGAGAGGCAGCGCCCAGGCCGCCGAAGAAACTCAGCGGTACCGAGATAACCAATGCGCAGGGGCAGGAAATAACCAGAAAAGTAATGGCGCGGTATCCCCAGTCGCGGAATTCGGCACCGTTTATCAGCAACGGTGGCAGCAGGGCCAGCAGCAGGGCAATTATGACTACCGTCGGCGTATACCAGCGGGCAAAACGGGTGATGAAATTTTCCATGCCGGCCTTTTGGGAGGCAGCATTTTCGACAAGGTCCAGAATTTTGGCGACGGTTGATTCCTGAAAAATTTTGGTGGTTTTTATTTCTAAAACCCCGCTGAGGTTAATACAACCGCTGACGATGTTTTCGCCCTCGGATACTTCGCGGGGCAAGGCTTCTCCCGTGAGGGCCGCGGTGTCAAGCGCCGATTGTCCTTTGATGACGATGCCGTCCAAGGGTATTTTTTCCCCGGGGCGGACGATGATAATGCTGCCGACGGTTACTTCTTCGGGGCTGACAGTTTCCAGCTGTCCCTGCCGGCGGACGCGCGCATAATCCGGACGGATATTCATCAAGGCGGCGATTGATTTACGGGAACGGTTGACCGCGTAAGTCTGAAAAAATTCTCCGATTTGAAAGAACAACATAACGGCAACCGCTTCGGCGTATTCGCCCAGAGCAACGGCTCCAAAGGTGGCGATGGTCATTAAAAAGTTTTCGTCAAAGATTTGTCCGCGGACAATGTTGCGTCCGGCCTTGAGGATAATCGGCGTGCCGACGATAAGGTAAGATGCGGCCAGCAACGTTATTTTCACCGTTTGAGGCAGCGGAAAAAAACCGGCGGCAAACAAGACGGCGGCAATGATAATCAGACGGAGCGTTTTTTTCAGTTTCGGCGTCATTTCGTCCTCTTAATCGATAAGTTCGCAATCAGGTTCGATTTTGTTGATTATTTTTTTGATTTCCCTGATGATTTTTTCAAGTTCCGCGTCGGTTTCGACGGTGAGTCTCTGAGTCATAAAACTGACGGAAGCAAAAGTAACGCCTTCCAGTTCTTTGACGGCATTTTCGATTTTGGCAGCGCAGTTGGCGCAATCCAGATTTTCGAGCTGATAGGTTTTTCTCATAGCGACCTCACTTAAACGATTAAATATATGTTTAATTGTATGGCGTAAAATGGTATTTGTCAACAACAATTTTTATGCTTTGCCGAGCGGGCACTTGATATCCAGAATGTCGTCGACGGCCCGGTGAACCAGTCCGGCTTCTTCGTTTTGAGCCAGTTTGTAATAAATTTCTTTGCCTTCGCGACGGCTGCTCAACAGGCCGGCCTGTTTGAGCAGGCGGAGATGGTGTGACACTGCCGGCGCGCTCATGCCGACGGTTACGGCAATATTATTGACGCAGGTTTCATGGTGGCATAAAAGCCAGAGAATTTTGAGCCGGGTCGGGTCGCTGATGAGCTGAAAAGTCTCGGAAACTTTTTCAAAAATCCTGTCTGCGGGGACGTTTACCGTTTCGGTGCCGTGATCGTGCAGGCGAGGGGCTTTGTCCATGTTGTTCTCCTTTGTGTTTTCTTTACGCCGAGTTTAGCATGATTTGATTAAAAAATATTAAAGTCCCACGTGTTGCGCTTTTTATATTAAAACTTGACATCCGGGCACGGAAATAGTTAAATTGACGCCAAAATGTTTTTGTTTTAACGGAGATTTCAGAATGAACCAGATACCGCAGTTTGATCCCAGCCAGTATGAAAAAAAATGGCGTGAAAAATGGGAGGAGGAACAAATTTATCATATTGACAATCCGGTTAATGCCGGCAAGCCGAAGTATTATTGTCTGGATATGTTTCCGTATCCGTCCGGCGAGGGCCTGCATGTCGGTCATTGGCGCGGATATGTCTTGAGCGATGTCTGGTCCCGTTACAAGTTGCTTCAGGGGTTTAACGTTTTGCATCCGATGGGATGGGACAATTTCGGCCTGCCCGCGGAAAATGATGCCATTCACAAAGGTATTCACCCCAAAATCAGCACCAAAAAGAATATTGACAATATTCGCCGCCAGTTGAAGGAAATCGGCTGTATTTATGACTGGAGCAAAGAAATTTCCACAACGCATCCCGATTATTACAAGTGGACGCAGTTCATCTTTTTGAAAATGTTTGAAATGGGGCTGGCTTATCAAAAGGAACAGCCGGTCAACTGGTGTAATGACTGCAAAGTGGTTTTGGCCAATGAGGAAGTTGCCGGCGGAAAATGCGAACGCTGCGGCGGCACTAATATTGAAAAACGTTTTATTAAACAATGGATGCTGAAAATTACCGCTTATGCCGAGCGTCTGCTGCAGGATTTGGATGATTTGGACTGGCCGGAAAAGGTCAAAGAAATGCAGCGCAACTGGATTGGCAAATCCATCGGCGCGGAAGTTGATTTTAAAATTGACGGGCACGAAAATCTGGGGCCGGTGACGGTCTTTACCACCCGTCCGGATACGCTGTTCGGCGCAACGTTTCTGGTTATGGCGCCGGAGCATAAGCTGGTTAAGCAAATTACCGAGGCTTCGCGGATGAGCGAGGTTGACGCCTATATCAAAGAAACTCACAAAATGTCTAACATCGACCGCCAGACAAACAAGGACAAAAGCGGCGTGTTTACAGGCGCTTATGCGATTAATCCGGTTAACGGCGCCAAGCTGCCGATCTGGATTTCAAATTATGTTTTGATGGATTATGGTTCCGGCGCGATTATGGCGGTTCCGGCGCATGATGAGCGCGACTTCCAGTTCGCTCAGAAATTCGGTATTCCGATTATTGAGGTTATTCATTCCGACGCGGCCAAACGCAATGCCGACGGTACGCTGAGCGAAGCTTATGTCGGCGACGGCGATATCATTAATTCCGATTATCTTAACGGACTGAATGTCGAAAAGGCCAAGGAAACCATTGTCAGCCGTTTGGAGAAAGACGGCGTCGGCAAAAAGACGGTTAATTACAAGCTGCGTGACTGGATTTTTGCCCGTCAGAGATATTGGGGCGAGCCTATTCCGGTCGTCTATTGTGACAAATGCGGCATTGTTCCCGTTCCGGAAAAAGATTTGCCGGTTGAACTGCCCGATGTCGAATCCTATAAACCTTCTGACGACGGATCTTCGCCGCTGGCCAAAATGACCGACTGGGTCAATACCCGCTGTCCGAAATGCGGCGGTCCGGCCCGGCGCGAAACGGATACCATGCCGCAGTGGGCCGGTTCGAGCTGGTATTTTATCCGCTATCCGGATCGCGATTATAAAGAGGCTTTTGCTTCGCCCGAATCGCTCAAAAAGTGGCTGCCGGTCGATATGTATGTCGGCGGAATCGAACATGCCGTGCTGCATCTGCTGTATGCCCGTTTTTGGACTAAAGTTCTTTATGATGCAGGGCTGGTGCCTTTTAAAGAGCCTTTCCAGCGTTTGTTTAATCAGGGAATGGTTTGCCGCCGGGCACATCGCTGCCACAAATGCAACCGCTGGGTTTATGACCATGAGCTGGATTTGAGCATTGAGCCTGATAAGCGCGTTTGTCCAACCTGCGGCAGCAAGCTTGAAATTTCTATGGAAAAAATGAGCAAATCCAAAGGCAACGGCATTAATCCCGATATTCTGGTCAGTCAGTACGGCACGGACACGCTGCGCCTGTACGAATTGTTTACCGGTGATCCGGCTATGGATTCCGAGTGGAACGATGACGGCATCAAAGCCTGTTACAATTTGCTGAAACGCAGCTGGAATTTTGTGCATGCCGCGCAGCCGCAGCCGCAATCTTCGCCGCGGGCCGCAAAAGCTGTCAACAAACTGATTAAGGATGTTGAAAGCCGGATGCTGGCTTTTAAATTCAACACCGCGGTCAGCGCTTTTATGGAATTTATCAATGAGGCCAGTGATGCCGTTAATGAATTTTCTCAGGAAGATTTGGAGAAGTTTGTTATCGTTATGTCGCCGTTTGCCCCTCATTTTGCCGAAGAAATCTGGATGACTTACTTTAAGAAGCCGGATCATGTTTTTCATCAGCCTTATCCTAAATGTGACGAAAAACTGCTGGAAGCTTCCGAGATTGAATATACCATCCATATCAACGGTAAACTGAGAATGAAGGTTATGGCAGCGCCCGGTTGTTCCGAGGAAGCTTTGAAACAGCTGCTGAAAGGTAATCCCCGCTTTGAAGAATTGGTCGGCGATAAACCTGTTCGCAAAACAATCTTTGTGCCAAACAAGTTGTTGAACTTTATTCTTTAATTTTTGTGAAAGGCCGGGAAAACCCCGGCCTTTTTAATTCTCAACCGATACCCAACCCGCAGAAAAGTAAAATTCCCGCCGCAGCCGCTTAAATCATGCCCGTGGCGCTGCCACTGCCTCCAGGCGCTGCCTGGTTTCGTCCAGTCCATGTAAATAATGTTTGACACATTGCAAAGATTATGATAGAGTGAAAACATAATCTATAGTGTGTTGGTGAATATTTGAAGGAGTTGTGCCCTTCAAATCTGTAGATTAGCCAAAGAAAAAACATCCGGGCGGCCGTTGGCGATACGGCAGCCGGGAAGTATCGGCTGGTCGTCTGTTTTTATCATCCCTGTAGATTTCGTTTGCCGGTTTTAACAATAAAAGGACTACGGAAATGACGAAATCATACATTCTCTTAAAATATCTTGTTTTAACATGTTTGTTGATGGCTGCGTTTCCGGCTGAGGCCACCTGCACAACACACACCACTCAGTTAGAACCGGCATCTCTTGTTTCGGACAACTCATATCAATTGGCCAAAATCTGGTTTTTGCCCGACTGGCAAAGCGACACCCGGTCATACAACACCAGTTCGGGCAGTGATGACAAGGGCGGCGGAGATGCCGAGAAAACCTGCGAGACTTATGGTTTTGCCTCGCCGGACTCAATTGATTTAAGTTTGTACGACTGCACCGATTATGACATCAAGCCCTTATACGGTCTGGAATGTTACACAGGCTGTGTCTGTAAACCAAAATTTCAATATGATGACGACAACTGCGACACCGCGGCCGGATATGCTTTGTCCGGTTCGTCCTGCGGCGGCAAATACGAAAGCTGTGTTTGCTCCGGAGAATGTTGTTCCGACAGCATGTGCGGCAGCAACCAGAGCTGCGTCAACAACGTCTGCGAAGACAATTGTGCCGCCCTGCCTTCAGGATGGCAGGAACTTCCCTGCGCGGACGCCGACCTGCAGACGGACACCATGGACAACGAATGCGGCGGATATTATTACAAATGTTCTACCGCTCAAGCCTATTGTGAAGAACACGGATACAGCAAAGACACTTGTGACAACGGTGTTGTTCAGGATACCTGCGACAAAGACAGTTCTTATGTCAAATGTCAGGAATGCAATGTCATGAAAGCCGGCTGGCAGGAAACGCCGTGTTCGGATCCGGATTTGCAAAGCGGCAAAGAAGACAACGGCTGCGGAGGGTATTACTACCAGT
>CALXLC010000028.1 GCA_944389095.1 uncultured Alphaproteobacteria bacterium | reverse complement strand
AGAAATTGCGGGCTGAAAGTTTCCTCACGTACCTTTAAAGTACGCTGCGGTACTTTCATCCTTATTTCTTATTAATCGTCTCGTTCTCCAACCTTTTAACGTGCCTTGTGTTTGTTAATATTTTCTTCGCTGCTGGAAATCACTTTATCCACGCACGCCATCCGGCCTTTTTTTGTGCCCTGTGTCGGAGGGAGTTTGCGATATTTATCCGGAAAAAAACGGTGTGAAATAAAGACGATAAAAAAATCCCCCGGACGAATAAACGTCAAGGGGATTTTTTCCGGTTTTTTATTTGCTCAGGGCAACAGTATCCTGAGCGATGACCAGTTCTTCGTCGGTCGGAATGACAAAAGCCCTGACTTTGGAATCCGGCGTGGTAATTTCTTCAATACTGCCGCGGCGGCTGTTCTTTTCGTCATCAACTTTGATGCCGAGATAGCTCAGTCGTTCCAGAATCAGTTTGCGGACGGTGGCGGAATTTTCGCCGACACCGGCAGTGAAAACGATGGCATCAACGCCGCCCATGGCCGCAATGTAAGCGCCGATAAATTTGACAATGCTGTAAATGTAGCATTTCATTCCGTCTACGGCGGCCAGTTCTCCGCGGTTGTATGCAGCTTCAAAGTCGCGGGAATCGCTGTACCCGGTCAGGCCAAATTTGCCGCTTTTTTTGTTGAGGATTTCATTGACTTCATCCGGTTGAAGGTTTTGGGTTTTCATCATATACAACGGGATATACGGATCAATGTCGCCGCAGCGGGTGTCCATAATGATTCCGGCCAGCGGGGTCAGTCCCATGGATGTATCGACGCAGATGCCGTTTTTAACGGCCGTGATTGAGGCGCCGCTGCCGATGTGACAAGTGATGATTTTGCTGTTTTTGCCGATGATTTTGGCGGCCTGTTCCGAAACATATTTGTGGGATGTTCCATGTGCGCCGTAACGGCGGATTTTATATTTTGTCCGTTGTTCTTCCGGCAAGGCGTAGGTGTAGGCTTCAACCGGCATTGTCTGGTGGAAGGCTGTGTCAAACACGGTTACCTGCGGCACATCCGGAAGCTCTTTGCGGACGGCGCGGATAACGTAGGCGGCCGCATAATTATGCAGCGGCGCCAGTGTGGCGAGTTCTTCAATCTGCTCAATGACTTTGTCATCCACCCGGACGGAGTTTTTGAAAACAGAACCGCCCTGAACGATGCGGTGGCCGATGGCATAAATTTCTTTCAGGCTTGAAATAACGCCGTCAAGCAGCAGTTTAAAAACTTCCTGCAAGGCGGCTTTGTGGTCGGGAAGTTCAACCTTGACTTCTTTTTTGCTGCCGTCGGCATATTTGATGCCGACGAAGGATGCGTCGCGGCCGATGCGTTCGGCATTGCCTTTGCAGACAACATCATATCGGTCGCCGCTGACTTCAAAAAGCTGATATTTCAAGGTTGATGAACCTGCATTTAATACAAGAATTTTCATTGTTCAGTCCTTATTCGTTATGTTTTATTTATCCTGGGTTTGCAAAACGGTGAGGGCAACCAGGCCGACGATGTCTTCGGCAAAGCAGCCGCGGGACAAGTCGTTAATCGGGGCGTTGAGGCCTTGCAGCATCGGTCCGTAAAGTTCGGCATTGCCGAGCCGCTGCATAAGCTTGCAGCCGATGTTTCCCGCTTCGATATTCGGAAAGATTAATGTATTGGCATGTCCGGCCACGGTTGATTCCGGCGCTTTCTTTTTGGCGACAACCTTATCCAAAGCGGCGTCGGCCTGAAGTTCTCCGTCGAGTTCGATGGGCTTGCCTTCGTATTCGGGGGCAAGCAGCGCCTCTTTGGCCAGTTTGGTCGCTTCGCGGACTTTATCGGCGCCTTCGCCTTTGCCGGAACCGTAGGTCGAATAGGACAGCATGGCGATGCGCGGTTTGTCGCCCAGTTTCAGCACCGTTTCGGCGCTTTCAAGGGCAATGTCGGCCAGTTCTTTGGCCGTCGGCGCGATATTGATGGCGCAGTCTGACAGGTAGTAGGGTTTTCCGTTGCAGACCATGATAAACAGAGAGGATACGCCGCGATCTTTGCGGGCGGATTTGATAATCTGCAGTGCCGGACGAACCGTATCGGCAGTGGAATGGTTGGCGCCGGAAACCATGCCGTCGGCATGACCGGATTTAATCATCAGCGTGCCGAAGTAGTTATAATTCAGTGCCAATTTGTCGGCATCTTCTTTGCTCAGGCCTTTTTCTTTGCGGAGATTGTACAGGAGTTCCGCATATTCGGCCAGATGTTCGGAGGTTTCCGGTGCGATGATTTCTATTTTATCCAGTGACCAGCCTTTCTTATCGAAGAATTTGCCGATTTCTTCTTTGTTGCCCAAGATGATGATTTTGGCGATTTTTTCTTCAGTGCAGATGTGTGCCGCCTCTAAAACGCGTTCATCTTCTCCTTCGGGCAAAACGATGGTTTTATTTAGTTTTTTTGCTTTGGTGATAATGTCTTTAATATATTTGCTTTCCAACATTTCCGTATCCTTTGCTGTTTTGAATCGTTTTCTGTGTTATGGTTTACACTTATACGATTGAAAAGTCAAAATATCTTTTGATTATTTGAATAAAGTAATATATTATGGGCACAACTTGTATTTTGAAAGGAGAAAAATATGCTGGAGCGGACTTTGTCAATCATTAAGCCGGATGCAACCGAACGTAATCTCACCGGTGAAATCGACGCCATTATCGAAAATGCCGGTTTTCGGATTATTGCCCAGAAAAAAATTTGCCTGACCCGTAAACAGGCGGAAGGTTTTTACGCCGAGCATAAGGAAAAAGCATTCTTTGACAGTTTGGTCGAGTTTATGAGTTCGGGGCCGGTTGTGGTTCAGGTTCTTGAAAAAGAAAATGCCATTGCCGATTATCGGGCGTTGATGGGGGCTACTAATCCGGCCAATGCCGAGGAAGGAACCATTCGCAAGAAGTTTGCCCTTTCTATTGACCGAAACTCGGTGCACGGGTCCGACTCTCCGGAAAGCGCCAAGAGAGAAGTCTCTTACTTTTTCAGTGAAATCGAAATTTGCGAATAAGGAGTGTGCCGGGTGCCTAAGTTCAAGTCCGTGCTGTCGGCGGTCGTGTTTGTGCTTTGGGGAATTTCTTCCGCTTTTGCCGCGGATGAGCGGTTTAGCGTGGCGGTTGATGTCGATGTAACGGCGGAAGACGCTTCTCAGGCTCGGGAGCGAGCCATGACCGAAGCCAACCGTGCCGCGTTTTTAGAGGTTTCCCGCCGGATTACGACGGCTGACGGGGCTGCCCGTCTGGCCGCAATGACGGACGCTCAGCTGCTTAATTTTATTAAAGAAGTGGCCGTTGAAGAGGAAAAGTCTTCCAGTGTCCGCTATATGGCGACGCTGAGGATTGTCCTTAATGAGGATATGCTCAGGGAGTATATGAAAGAACGGCAGATTCCGCTGTTGGTGCAGTCGTCAAGCCGGATTTTGGTTGTTCCCGTGTTCAGGGAGTTTGAAAGTGATCCTCCCCTTTTGTGGGAAAGCACCAATTTGTGGCGGGAAGCATGGGACAAGGCACCGCAGAACGGCAGCATCCGCTTTGTTTCTTTGCCTGTCAGCGGAACCAATTATGCTCTTATTGACGCCGGAAAGGCGCTGTCCATGGACGGGGAAGCTCTTGACAAGCTGATGCAGGTTAACGGTGCCGACGATGTTTATGTGCTTGATGCCGTTTATGACGGAATCGACGGTTTGATTGTTCGGGCTTCTTCTTATGGCGGCAACTCCCGGACTTTTAGGATTTCCGGGGCCAGAAGTTCCGGTTCGGCTTTGTTTGACAAGGCTGTCAGCGAAGTCAGCGCGCAATTGTCCGCTCAGCTTCAACAGCAGAGTTTGGATGAAAATGCCAAGGAAAATCAGGCCGTGGTGTTGTTTAATTTTGAAAAGCTCCGCCAATGGGTGGAGGCCGAAAATGTGCTGCATTCCGTTCCGTATATTAAAAATATCGAAATGCAGGCAATGGGAACCAATAAGGCTCAGTTTAAACTGACTTATATCGGCAGTGCGGAAAAGCTTTTGCATGCGCTGCGCGCCAAGTCGTTTAATCTGAGTGAAAGAGGTTCTTTCTGGATTATGGAAAAATATTGAGGGGAAAAAGCATGCCGCTGGTCAGAAAATCTCGCAACAATGTTACCACCTGGCTGATTATCGCGGCCGTTTTTTGTGCGGGCGTTTATGTTTTGCGTTCGGTTTTAATGCCGTTTGTTGCCGGTATTATCATCGGGTATCTTCTGGATCCGTGGGCAACCAAGTTTCAAAAAACCGGCATGAGCCGCACCTGGGCGACGATTACGGTTATTTTGCTGGTGATTTTGATTTTGGTGCCCGGCGTGTTGCTCCTGTTTGGATTGATTGATGAACAACTGGGGCGTTTTATCGTGGCCATACCGGATTATCTCGGAAGTTTCAGCAATAAAATCGAAGGTGTTCTGGTGCGTTTGCAGGATGAAATTCCCGGACTGCAACCGGAAAAGATCCGGGAGTATATCCGCAGCAATCTGGCCAACGGCTTCAAGCTTCTCGGAAATCTGTTGCGCGGTCTCATTACCAGCGGTTTTGCTCTGGCAAATGTGGTTTCGCTGATTTTAATTACGCCGATTGTTGCCTTTTACATGCTTCGGGATTGGGATACGTTTGTGGCTAAAGTCGATGATTTGCTGCCGCAGTCTTCAAAAAAATCCATTGAGCAGCAGGCGCGTGAAATTGATCGGATTTTGGCTTCTTTTATCCGCGGCCAGCTTTCTGTCTGTGTCATCTTGGGAACCTTTTATGCCGTCGGTCTTTATTTGGTCGGCCTTGATTTGGGAATTTTGGTCGGTTTTCTTGCCGGTATCCTTTCTTTTATTCCGTATGTCGGGACGATTTCCGGTTTTATTGCCGGTATGGCGATTGCGTTTGCGCAGTTTGATACCTGGGTTCCGATTGCTCAGGTTGTCGGTGTCTTTTTGGTCGGACAGTTCCTTGAAGGCAATTTTCTGACACCGAAGCTTGTCGGAGACTCCGTCGGACTGCATCCGGTGTGGGTTATGTTTGCCCTGCTTGCCGGTGGTGTCCTTTTGGGGTTCCTCGGTTTGATGATTGCGGTTCCGGTAGCGGCCATTATCGGTGTTTTGGTTCGCCATGCGATTGGAAATTATAAGGAGAGTTCTCTCTACAAGTAACCGCAAAAAAGGCCGGATGGCTGGTGGCTAAAGCAATTTTACGCGGGACGGGGAAAAGGTTGTATAACGGCCGCTTAATACAGAAATTGCGGGTTGAAAGTTTCCTCACGTACCTTTAAAGTACGCTGCGGTACTTTCACCCTTATTTCTTATTAATCGTCTCGTTCTCCAACCTTTTAACGTGCTTTGTGTTTGTTAAGACTTCTCCTAAAATCTTATTATCCACGCACGCCATCCGGCCTTTTTCGTTCCCTGTGGCGGAGGGTGGTTTGTTTTTCGTCTGGCTGGTGGCTAAAGCAGTTTTACGCGGGACGGGGAAAAGGTTGTATAACG
>CALXLC010000027.1 GCA_944389095.1 uncultured Alphaproteobacteria bacterium | reverse complement strand
CGTTATACAACCTTTTCCCCGTCCCGCGTAAAACTGCTTTAGCCACCAGCCAGACGAAAAACAAACCACCCTCCGCCACAGGGAACGAAAAAGGCCGGATGGCGTGCGTGGATAATAAGATTTTAGGGCGGCGAAAGCGGAGTTTACATTAAACGTAAATGAGCATTTCGCCGTCCCGCTAAATCTGTATTAGCCACCAGCCAGACGGCCTTTTTAATTATTTCTTTTCCAACCCCTTCATAGGCTTTGGCGCCTTATCGTCTTTGGAGTTGTCAACGGCATCGGCCAAAGGCGTTTCATAAGTCTTTATTGCTGCAGGTTTTTTGGCAGGAGCCGCCCGCCCGCAAATTTCAAGTCCCAGAGCCTTGAGAGCCGTATCTATCGGAATGAAAAGATCCGGAGAATCTTCCAGCTTTTTGCTTTCATGAGCAATACCGACAATGTTGCCGTTTTTGTCAATCAGCGCGCCGCCAAGAGAAACACTTTGAACAAAGGTGTCCACAATAATCTCCGGTCCGCGCTCCTCCGTCCAGCGATAACCGATAACCTTACCTTCGTTATCTATATAGCCTTCGCCTTCGGTTTCCAAATCCAAAAGTCCCAAGGTCATCAAAACATCTTTATTAACTTCGGGAAGTTCCAAAGAAAGCGGCAACGGCGTATAGCTTGTCTTGCGGTCCAATAACAGCAGTGCCACGTTTTTGCTTGGATTGGCGCGGAAAGCACTGGCTTTCATCTTTTTGCCGTTAATCGTCGTAATATCAAACGTATTGTTGTTTTTGACCATCAAATCGGCAGAAGTTAAAATCATATTATCGGCAATAATCAAACCGGCACCTTTCTTGCCCTTCTGATTTTCAACCGAAACAACCGACGCCCGGACTTTGTACAAATTCTGAGGATTCAGGTTATCATACGGTGCCTGATTGCGGATGCAGAAACTGCTGCTGCCTTCGGCAAACGCATCTTCCGCCATTTGCCGCGCCCGCGTCAGGGTAATTTCATCCGTATCCAGCGGCACGTCAATCCAGTAATCATCGGCAATTGTCACGTTTTCTTTCACATTTTTAACCACCGTGCAACCGTCGCCGCCGATTTCAATAGCCCGGCAACGCTCGTCAATCGTCAGTCCGCCGGTACGGCTGTTGCGCCCTTTAATCCAGCGGCCGCCGGTTGTAACCGTTACAACCTCGGTAACGCAATCGCCGCCGCAGCTGTGAACAATCTCGCCGTTGGCATCGACATAAAGGGTATCGACAATCTGCCCCTCGGAATTAATAATGCGGCCGGAGGCATCAACAAAAGCGCCTTCAACAATCCGTCCGTCGCTGTCATAAACTTTGCCGTCGGCGTCGACACGCATTCCTTCAACGATATTGCCGGCTTCATCAACAATTTTGCCGTCAGTGGTCACCCGCAGCGAAGTTCCGCTGACACCGGAACGGCTGTCAATAATATTTCCGTCGGCATCAACATAAACGCCCTCAATAACTTTGCCGTCGGCACCATACACGCGTCCTTCGGAATCAACGGTAATATTTTCAATCACCTTTCCGTCCTTGTCGATGACCTGTCCGCTTGGCGCGACGCGCAGTCCCGAACCCAGAATCCCCGAACGACCGTCAATAACCGAACCGGAACCGCGGACACCCGAAGTTTCGTCAATAGCGGTACCGTCCTCCAGATAGACAACTTTATCAACTTTGCCGCCTCTGGTTTCCAACGGAATCTCCGTCTGCTCCACAAAATCTTCGGTAACGGCTCCTGCCGGCTTGCCCAGCCCGGAAGCACATTCCTGCAACAGTTCGACCCCTTTAAGCTCTCTGTCATACTGAGCCTTAAAGGATTCCGAACGCATTTCCCGCTCGCGCAAAATATCTTTCTGACGCTGCAGATCTTCAGGCCGAATACGCTGAGACACGGTTTGATTGAAACACTGAATCTCGGGAAGTTTGCCCAAAGCATCTTCAAAAGCGCGTTCAACCAACAGCGTTTCCCCGTTGGGCTCGCCTTCCGAAACCTGACCGTAACCGGTTGTCATGCCTTTGCAATAAACCTCGTCGCCCAGCAGATTGGTAATTCTCCAGACAACGGCAATTTCAGAGGTTCCGCTGCGCAGTTTTCTCTGTTTGACGTTATCCCAGTCAAACTCATCGCAGATATTCATAAAATAATCTGTAATCTCGGCCGTCACCAGATATTCCGGCGTTTCAATCCGGTCGGATTCCAGATAATACGGATTGTTCTTCTCCACCACGACCGGAAAATAATCGTTCATCTGCTCAAAAAAGACATCAAAGAAACGCATGTCTTTCTGCATTGCCCGCCCTTGATTGAGAAAAACGTTTTTGCTCTCGCGGCGGCAACCGAAAATCCGAAAACGATAATTGCCCAGTTTGGTGTCAAATTCATCATACTTGCGGCCCTTTTTAATACGAAAATCAACATGATCCAGTTTGATAGGAGCAAAACTGTCGCGACGCTGATGCAGATACAAATACGCATTGCGCTGTTCTTCGTCAATATAAACCGTTTGCAGGGTCGGCTTTTCGTCCTGAATGTAAGTTATGCGGCGCACCGGCTTTTTCTTCATCGGTTCGCACATGCAGTCAAACAGCCCCAAAGTCGATTCGCTGCCGTCGCACATGCAGGGCAGAAGCTCCGGGCTTTCTTTGCTGCAAGACCCCAGCGCCAAAACCGCCAGCAAAATTTTCAAACCGTTAACTTTCTTCATCTATGTCACTCCTATTGACGATAAAAAGGCAGCGCCCGGCGATAAGACAGGGCCTCCGCGATGTGTATTTTAAGGACATTTGTTTCATTTTGCAAGTCTGCAATCGTTCTTGCTAACCGCAATGTCCGATGATAAGCTCTTGCCGAAAGCTGATTTTTCTCGGCAAAAGCCGTCAGTAAATTCTGGGCTTCGCTGTCAAGCGCCGCGGCTTCTTCCAGCAAACGCCCCTTAAGCTGTGAATTTGTATGCAGTTTGGGCTCCCCCAGTTTGCGAAAACGCTCTGCCTGAATTGCGCGCGCCGCGGTTACCCGCTCCCGTATCTGAGCCGAAGTTTCGCCTTTTTTCAAATCGGCCAAATCCCAAGGGCTGACCGCTGCCACTTCAATCTGCAAATCTATTCGGTCCAACAACGGCCCGGAAATTTTTGACAAATATTCTTCGGCGCATTTCGGCGCCCGGCTGCATTCCAGGCGAGGATTGCCCAAATGACCGCAACGGCAGGGATTCATAGCCGCAACCAACTGAAATTCCGCCGGATATGTTGTCCGGGCGTTTACCCGCGCAATGGAAACAAAACCGTTTTCAAGAGGTTGCCGCAAAGCCTCCAGCGTTGACTTGTTGAATTCCGGAAGTTCATCCAAAAACAGAACACCGTGATGAGCCAAAGAAATCTCTCCCGGCTGCGCTTTCCGTCCGCCGCCGACCAGGGCCGGCGTGGAAGCATTATGATGCGGAGCCCGGAACGGCCGCTCAAAACAAACTCTTCCGTCTTTCAACTCACCGGCAATCGAATGTATCATACTGGTTTCCAAAGCCTCTTCCGGACTAAGCGGCGGCAAAATCGTCGGCAGCCGCTGAGCCAGCATGGATTTCCCGGACCCCGGCGGCCCCGCCATCAAAAGATTATGCCCTCCCGCCGCAGCAATTTCCAATGCTTTTTTTGCGGTTTCCTGCCCTTTAACGTCGGACATATCCAAAAAACTGTGCTTGGCCGGAGCCTTTTCCGCTTTCGGAAACGGCAGAGTTTGCATGCCCTTAAGGTGATTGACCAAAGCCAGCAACGTCGGCGTAGCAATAATTTCCCTCAACCCGGACCACACCGCCTCTCCGCCCTGTGACTGCGGACAAATCAACCCGAAATCCCGGCGGTTGGCGGCTATTGCCGCGGGCAAAACACCGTTAACCGGCAAAACCGTTCCGTCCAGACCCAGTTCACCCATAACGACATAACGGTTTAAATCCTCACACGGCACCACTCCCATCACGGCCAGTAAAGCCAACGCTATCGGCAAATCGAAATGCGCGCCTTCTTTCAGCAAATCGGCCGGTGCCAGATTAACCACAATCCGCTTGGCCGGCAGTGCCAACCCCATAAACTGCAAAGCTGCCCGGATGCGCTCACGACTTTCCGCCACCGCCTTATCCGGCAGACCGACAATAATAAAATTCGGCAACCCCGAACTTATTTGAGCCTGCACATCAACATTAAGAGCTTCCAGTCCGTTAAAAGTTATGGTATTGACCCGAGCCAGCATGACAGCCTACCAACGCGATGTCAGTTCTGAATCCCGCCAACGCCGGGTCGGATAAGTATCAACCTTCAAAAAATCGTAATCGGCGGTTTTATACGGAATATCCCTAAACCGCACATACCCCCGGCTTTCAAAATACTGGGCACAGCGTTCGGCGGAATTTTCACTGTTGTCATAACAATACACCACCTCCCGGCTGACCAAATCCTGCAAACCGATGGGATTAAGATCGTTGGGATAATTTTCAAAAGGAGCGTTGTAATAAAGAATCTTTTGCGGCTTAACCTTTTTCACGACCTCTTTTTTGGGTTCCGGACGATCGGGCCAGGTAAACCAGTTTTTCCAGTCACAGATGTCACATTCTGCCCGCGCCGGCAAGCTTCCGAACAACCAGGACATCACAGCAAGCGCCGCCAGCATATATTTTATATTCATACCTAAAACCCAAAAAACTTTGTTGCTTTTAGACCACCTTAGCGCCAAAAGATTAAAATTATATAAATAAACAATTAAAATTATATAAATAAACAAGGGATTCTCCCGTTTTTGCAACAGATTTCGCTTGCAAAAAGAATCTTTTGTGCTATAGTCCACCTCGTCCCTTGCCGGATAATATGTCCGGCTATACAAGAACCGGCCTTTTTCAAAGGCCATTTGTTGAGAATCCATAAGGAGATTTTTTAATGACTAAATATGAAAGCGTGCTGATTGCACGTCAGGATTTGGGCACTTCTCAGGTTTCCGCTTTGGTCAATGACCTGTCCAAGGTTATTGCCGATCAGGGCGGCGAAGTTGTCCGCGTCGATAACTGGGGATTGAAAAACCTTGCTTATCGCATCAAAAAGAACCGCAAAGGCCATTATGTTCTCTTAAACATCTCCGCGCCGGCCAACGCAATTGCCGAATACGAGAGAGTTATGAGAGTTAACGAAGACATTATCCGCTACATGACTGTTAAAGTTGACGAGTTCTCCGAAAGCGCCAATGCCGACAGTTCTGAAGCTGCTGTTGAAGAATAAGGAGAACCGCAATGGCTAAACAAGTTTTCTTTAGAAGAAAAAAGAGCTGCCCGTTTTCCGGCGAAGACGGACTGAAAATCGACTACAAGGATGTTAAGACCCTGTCCCGCTATATTTCGGAAAAAGGCAAAATCATCCCCAGCCGCATTACGTCGGTTTCTGCCAAAAAGCAGAGAGAACTGGCCCGCGCCATCAAACGCGCCCGTTATCTCGGCCTGCTGCCCTATGTGGCTATGTAAGTAAAGGAGAAAGCAAATGGAAGTTATCCTTCTTGAACATATAGACAAACTGGGTAAAATGGGCGAAAAAGTAAACGTTAAAAACGGTTATGCCCGTAACTACCTGCTGCCTTCCAAAAAAGCTTTGCGTGCAACAGAAGCCAATCTGGCAGTTTATGAAGCTCAAAAAGCCGAGTTGGAAGCTCACAACAAAAAACTGTTTGAAGATGCCAACGCTCTAGCCGAAGCGCTCAAAGGTTTCTCCGCCGTTCTGATTCGTCAGGCCGCCGAAACCGGACAGTTGTATGGTTCCGTTACCATCCGCGACATTGCCGCCGCCATCAAAGAAGCCGGCCACAATGTTGAGCGCCGCCAGATTCATCTGGACCGGACCATCAAAGATTTGGGCATTTACAGTGTTAAGCTGAATCTGCATCCTGAAGTTTCTCAGACCATTCTGGTTAACGTTGCCAGAACCGATGACGAAGCCAAAAAGCAGATGAAAGCCTACTCTGCCGAATAATCTTCAAATAAACGAACAAAAAAACCTTCCCGACCGGGAAGGTTTTTTTTAAGCTATCGTCCGCCAACCGCCGCCGCTTTTGCCGCCGCCGAAGAAATCTGCATCAACGTATAACTGACGATTTCGTTAACCGGCATATTGGTCGTCTTGCAATCTCTTTCACATTTATAAAGAAGCTCAAGCACGGCAAAAACACGGTCTTTTGACCACAAACTCACCTGCCGCTTAAAACTTGATTCCCGATAAAAAATTATCCTCGGCACCAGCTTAAACATTGCCTTGTCAAGGGTTTCACCCTTTTCCATTGCGGCCAGGCAAGTCAGAATTTTATTAAAATGATACGTCAGGCTTCGAACCACGCCGATAGGTTCATCCCCTTCATTCAAAAGCCGCTGAAAAGCTGCCTGAGACTTCTCACTGTATCCGCCCGCCGTAAAATAGCAGACATCTTCGCTGTTGGAAGATGACTGATCGGCAATCACCGCACGAACATCTTCCGCCGAAATATTCTTTTTATCGCCCATATAAGTAATAAGCTTGTCTATCTCACTCAAATTTGACTTTCTATCATTGGAAAGCCGGGCGCAAAGTAATTGCAACGCCTCGTTTCCGATAGTCATGTCGTTTTCGGACATCAATGAACGCACTGTCGCAAAAACATCTTCATCCCGATCCTCGTAACAGGCTATTACCGCCATATCATCACGGCTTTCGCCCAGAGAAACCAACGAAGATTTCTTATTCAAAGACGCCGAAGAAACAATCACCAGCGTATCCGACTGCGGTCCGTCCAACATTGTTTTTAAATGCTTGGTAAGATTATTGTCGGCATCTTTAACAACAATCACCCGCCGACCGCCCATCAAAGAGCGGCTGGTATATTCGGAAAACAAAAGCCCGGGATCTGAAATAATATCACCGCAATTCAGATAAACCGCACAAAACGGATCATACAAATCCGGACAGATTGTCGCCGTCAGTTTTTTGACATACTCGGCCGCCAGCCCCTCATTGCTGCCGTAAACGACAAAAACCTTGACGGTCGTGTCGCCGTGCTTCAGATATTTCTCAATCTGCGCTGCCTTATAAATCATCTGCCGGCCCTTTTTTATTGGAAATCTTCATATGAAAATAAGCCCCGATTCGCAAAGCCATGTCATCTGCAATAATTTTGGCCGCGTCGGTTTCGGTCTTTTTTTGAGCCATCGTCGTTGAATAAGGATTGGATAAAATATTATAGCTCACATTCGCCACGCTGGTACCCGTCAACAGTTTTTCGCTGCCTTCATACAACTCATATTGCACCAGATAGCGAACCCGCTCGCTGGTTGCCGTAATATCGGTACGCATCGCCTGTTGTGTCACCGTTTTTCGCTTTAAAAAGGCCGTCAAACGGTATTTTGGCTTTTTGGGCGCGCCTTTCGGCGTCAGCAAATCCAGCAGATTGTTACGAACCTGCTGCCCGAAACGATCAGCTATCGGCTCAACCTTAATCTGAGCCATCTCCTGAGAAATCGACGTATCGAATTCCTTGCCGAAAAACCACGGATTGTCATGCTGTTTTTGCACATACAAAGGCTCAAAACCGCAAGCGGTAAGCAAACTCAAAAAAACAACCGCAACTAAATTTTTCATCATCATACCCTTATATTCCGTCCGTGACCAGATTAACCAGCCGCCCCGGAACCCAAAATGTTTTTATCGTTTTTTTGCCTGAAATTAACCGGCCGGCCGCCTCCAAAGCCAAACAACGCGCCGTATTCTCGTCAATATCCGCGGCAGCCCGGAATGAAGTCCGGCGTCTTCCGTTTATTTCAACAGTCCAAATCTTTTTCGACACTGGTTTTACAACCGGCCACGGACTTCCGGCCAACAGACTGTCCTCATGCAGACGAGCCCACATTTCTTCGGCCAAATGCGGCAAAAAAGGAAAAATTAACCGCAAAAACAGTTTATATTCGGATTTTGCCATAAACTTTCGGCTGCTCCACTCGGACAACAAGGCACCGGCTCCGTGCAAACTTCCCCGCTGCAGAGCCTCCGTAACCGCAAAAGCCCGTTCCTCAGCCTCCTCAAACCGGTCAGTCTCCGCTTTTACAGAATTTCCCAATCTGAAAATTTTATTGACCAGCCGGTAAGCCGCTGTCAAGCCGTTTTCATAATCATCGGCCGATTTGCCCTCGGGCGTTTCCACCGTTACCGCCCAGCGCAGCATATCTTTACCGTACGCATCGACGATAACATCATAATCCGGAATATCTTCTCCGCTGCCGGCAATCGGCAACGGACAGCCCTTTGCCGCAGCGAACAAAGAAATCACCTCGCTGCGAAGCCCTCGGACACTCCTCGCCGTAGAAACAACCGATGCATACCCACCGTGTTGCCAAACGGAATCCCACTTCCGCTCAGACGTACGAAAATTATAACGATCAGGCTCTATAAGCCATTCGGCTTTCCAGTCTTCCCAGCTTTTTCCGTTATATCTTTCGCTCATTTTCGCTCCGGCTATTCCAGGGCCATGCTTCGGCGATACAAAACCTTGGCCTGCTTCAAAATAACGTTTTCGACTTCCTGATCGAGACGGAGATTCGGCTCGACGTCGACCCACACGCCGTTACTCAGTCTGCGTTTAAAAACCGTTACCTGCAAACAATCCGAACGCAACTGTGTCGAAAGCACTTTTGCCTCAATTTTAAATGCTTCTTTATTCCCGTCCGTTTCATGCCACTGGGTTTCCAAAGTACCGGCCTCTTTGTTCTCCTTGGCAATGCCCATAAAGGCCAGTTTTTCCTTGGCCGCCTGCCACAAAAAACGATTTGGTTCAAAAACGGCAGCCGTTTTCTCCCCTTCGTCACTCAACGGATTCAGCCAGGACGGCCAGGCACAGCCGCCGGCCAGACAACACAAAAACCCAATCAGACACAACCGATGTTTCATCTTTTTACAAACCTTTCCACAATGTCTGCAATCTTCAGCAAGGCTATAATAATTTGAGATATTTGACAAGTATCTATTTTTCCGACTTGTAATTCCGCCGCGGATTAAATACAATGTCCGGCAATGGAACCACAGAGAAAAGAAATGTCAGATTCGCGCCTAACCGCCGTTTTAATCCTCCGGGATATCTTGGAACGGCAGATTTTTCTTAATGAGGCCAAAAGCCGGAACGCCGTCAAAGACAACGGCGCCTTTATCAATATGCTCTTGCTGACAACACTGCGCCGCCTGTGTTATGTAGAAAACATTCTGAAAAAATACATTACCCGTAAAATCCCGGCAAAACAAAAAGCCGCCTGGTATGCCCTGATTTTGGGAACCGTTGAAATTCTCTGGCTCGAAACACCGGATTACGCCGCCATCAACAGCTATGTTGAATGTGCCAAAAAACTTTCAGGAAAATACGTCGGCGGCTTAGTAAACGCCGTTCTGAGGAAAATTGCCGCCGGCCGGCAGGAACTTCTTAACGAAAAATCACAACCATTCTTTCCTCCCCGATTCAGAGAGCTTCTGCACAAAAGTTACGATACCCGGACACTGGCCGCCATTGAAAACGCAGCCCGGCAGGAACCGCCGCTTGATATCACGCTGAAACACGGTGCGACTTTTCCGGCCGGCAAGATTTTACCGGGCGGCTCCGTACGGCTGCCCAACAACGGAAACATTTCCGAACTTCCCGGATACGGCGACGGAAACTGGTGGGTACAGGATTTTTCCTCGGCTCTGGCCGTCAAAATGTTGCCGGACATCCGTAACCGCAGAGTTCTTGATCTCTGCGCGGCACCGGGAGGAAAAACCGCCCAGTTGATTGACGCCGGAGCCCGCGTAACCGCACTTGATATTTCAAAAAAACGCCTGCAAACACTCCGGGAAAATCTTGAACGTCTCCGTTTTCAAACAGAACAAACGATTTGTGCCGATGCCGCCGACTATCTGGAAAACTTCAATGAAGAGCCTTACGACATCATTCTGCTGGATGCACCTTGTTCTGCAACCGGAACACTGCGCCGTCACCCGGAACTGGTACATATAAAAACCGAGAAAGATGTTTTGACCCAAAGCGCAATCCAGCAAAAACTTCTGACCGCAGCCGAAAAAGCCCTGGACCGGAACGGACTGCTTTTATATTGCACCTGCTCGCTTTGCCGCAGTGAAGGCGAAGATCAAATACTAACCTTTTTAAACCGAAACAAAAGATTCAGAACCGTCAACTTGCAACAATCGCTCCCGCAAGAGCTGCAATCTCTGGCCGATGACAACGGATTTATCCGCATTCTTCCGACGTTCATGGAAGATTGCGGCGGTGCCGACGGCTTTTTTATCGCACTTTTACAAAAGGTATCCGCATAATGTTTTTTGCCAAAAACTTTCACAATACATTGTCAAAACCGGTTGAAAACGACAGTTCGGCGATTTACATTGCCGGCATGAACCCTTTGGGATTTTTTCTGGCATCACGCCTGCAGAATGCTGGCCATCGGGTCATATTGATAGACACCCCGAAAGCGGCGGAAACTTATACCGGACATGAATTAAACATTAAAACCGAAACACCCTTCCGGCAAACCGGCTTTCTCTTTGACTGCCGCTACGAAATAAAAGAGAACCCGCGTTTTCTGCTCATTTGCGGCAACCCGGATACATCTTTTTCCCAGCTGGCGGCAATACCTCCGTCAAAATTGCAAAAAACCGTCATTGTCAGCATTTCCGCTTTCAGCGAAGGAGACAAACTGATGGAAACGCTGAGGCTTCCGGTTATTAACGCTTATTTCGGAAGCTGGTTTAAATTTAACGGAACCAGACTGGAATTCCTGGGCGGAGACGCCTCTCTCACCCTTAGTCTTGACAATGTCGACGAACGGGCAAAAGCCATCCGCGGTCTGTTTGAAAAGACAAAAACGGACATCCGGATAAACTGCAGCTATGACGACCGCCGCAACTTTTGGGAATTTTTTATTCCCTGGGCCGCCGTCTCTCTCTGCCGCACCGCAACCGGAAAAAACATTTTGTCTCTGACCGGAGAAGATGCCGGAAGACGGCTGTTTGATGCCTGCCTCCGCGAACTGATTTCTCTGGCCGGACCGGATGCCGTTAACCTGGAATACAATGATTTGCTGCGCAGTGTTTACAATATTCCGGATTCTTTTGTGCCGGAACTTTCCGAACAATTGAAAAAACATGATTTCAAACTGCTGAGCAGATTATCCGCATTCATCGGCAGCCATGCCGACATTAATAAACCGACACAGGAATTGCGCCGGCTTTTGAAAACCGTTTACGATAAAAATCTGGCATAACCGTTCAAAGCAGCTTGAAGAAACTGATAAAAAGATTAAAATAACGAAAGATTGCGGTTTAACTGGTCAAAGGATGCTTTCATGGAAACAAAATTTGTCATCATGTCTGTCGGTTTCATCTTCTGCCTGATAGCTTCCTTCAGTATTTTGGCTTTTTTAAACCGTTCCGAACGGATTAATGCCCGCCCCCGCCTCAAACAAATTCTGCCTTCATTCACCCTGATTGCCGTTTTCGGACTGAGTTCACTGGCAACCGTCTGGATTATACCGGAGTTTGACGACTTTATTTCACCGCTGACGCACGCCTCCCTGCTGCTCCCGATTGCCGCGGCATTGATTATCGCTCTTCTGCCGCAGGTTGGCTCAAAAGCATGGATAAGATACATAATTATAACCTTGTTAACCGCGGGACTGGTTTTCTGCGGCGGCCCCGTCTTGAAAATCTTTGGAACGGAAACTCCGGCCGCCGACAAAATTCTCAGCATGGGGGTGTGGCTTGGCATTACTTTCCTTTTCCGCATTATCAACGGTATTTGCGCTCTTTACCTCATAGAAATCAGCAGTATCTGCCTGGGTATTCTCATTCTTTCCCTCATCGGCGGAACACCGGCATTAATCGGTATAATGGCTCTTTACCTGACCGGAACGGCGCTGGCTTTGCTGGCCTACAACTGGTATCCGCCGGCAATGCAGTTCAACAACCGGGCGATGGATTCCTTCGGCTTTTTATGCGGCTTTTTGATGCTTGCCGCTGCCGAAGAAGGAGCCGGAAGTTCCGTTTTGATCTTTGCCCTGTATCCGTTAATAGAGCTGCTTGTTGCCATTGCCAAAAAATTGACCTTTCTGCCGCGGTTTCAGGATATTACCTCCAACACGTTTTATCTCCAAACCAATCTCAGCGGCCTCAACCCCGGCCTTATAGGAAAATATATCATCAAACTGAACATTGTCATGGTCTTGTTCGGCATATTTCAACTTTTTGCTCCCAACGCCTATTCCCTGCCCGTTTTTTCTGCTGTGTACGCATTATGGAATCTCCATCGCCTGAAAAATTGGGAATCCGGCTCCGGCAGTCTCAAAGAAATCAACCGACAGTTTGTTCAGGAGGTCAAATCCGGACTGAACGAAATAAAAAACAACCTTAATAAAAACGGATAAGCCGCTATGAACTTGGTGGATATGCTCAAAAACACGTTTCTTCAGCCCAAAGCGGCGCAGACGGAAGAACTGTCTCCGGAAGCGGCCTTGCAAATTAACTTTAAGGTTGCCGTCATAGAATTTGCCGAAAACGTCGAAAGCAACAACGGAGAACTTGTGGCCCGATTGTTAAAAAATCAGGAAGGACTTTCCGTTCATTATTTTGACGAACCGTTCAACAAAAGTTTTTTAAATCTTGAAAGCCGCAGTTTTTTTGACTTGATAGATAAAGGACAGGCCATTTTGGACCGGACCGGAGCAGACGTCCTGGTCTGGGGATACCGCGAAGCTGACCGGATTCGCCTCAATTTTCAAACCGGCCTGCAATACGAAAAAGAAGATAGCGCCTTTGTCTCCCTGCTGGACAGTCTGTTTTTGCCGGCCGCTGTTTTTGAACAAGGAACTTTTCCGCTTTCTATCGTTAACCTGATTTACGGCGCGGTTGTCAGTTCGCTGAACACCCCGACCAAACAACTAAAAATTCAAAAACGTTACCTTCTCAAAAAAATCATTGCCCGTCTGTCTTCCGACAACTCGGCCAAAAATCTTTCTATAGATTACATCCCGTATATCATGAATTTTTTGGGGATCATCTACCTCAGCTACTGTTACCAAAACGAAACGGATAAAGATTTTAAAATCGTTCAAAATTTATTTCAAACAGCCATCAAACATCAGGATCTGATAAAAAGCCCCATCCACCTCGGCTGCATCTATTTCCACCTTGGACAACTCTACGACAGCGCCACCCGCTACATACAAAAACATCCTCAGGCTTATTATAAAGGCGCCATTAACTACTATCGTTATGCCCAAAAATATCTGAGCAAATATAATTACCCGTATGATTACGGCTGCATTTCTTACAAACTGGCACATTTGTTTTACAATTACTGGCGTCAAAAAGAAGACCTGCAAGCTCTGCGCGATGCGGTATTTAACCTGCGGGAAGCCGAAAAAATCTTCACACATGCTTTGTTTCCGGAATTTTGGGCCGCCATCCAAAACGAGCTGGGACACATGTTGTCACTGCTCGGCAGCCTGACCAACAGCAGTGAGATTTCCGAAGTGGCCGTCAACAGTTTCAAAAATTGCCAAAAAGTCGTTACCGAACGCCGCGAGCCATTGGAATGGGCAAAAATTCAGGAAGAAATCGGCGAAATTTACTACCGTCTCGGACGAAACAATGAAGATAACGATAATTTGGAAGAAGCGTTGGAATATTTCCATGATGCGCTGTATATCTACGAAAATATGGAAATGGAAGATGCCGTAAAACGGTTGACGTCAAGTATATCCAAAACATCCAGACTGATTAACAATTAAAAAAAGCCCGCCAAAGCGGGCTTAAAAACAAAAGCGACCGACCGCCGGTTATTTATTGGCTTCAATCCAGGAAACCAGCGCCGATTTGGAATTCAAACCAACTTTAACGTCAATCTGCTTGCCGTCCTTAAACATAAATAAAGTCGGAATGCTGCGGATACCGTATTGCGCGGCGGTATTCGGCGATTCATCGACATTCATTTTGCAGATTTCGACCTTGTCGGCCATTTCTTTGGAAACTTCTTCCAAAATGGGAATCAACTGGCGGCACGGACCGCACCATTCCGCCCAAAAATCGACAATGACCAACCCTTTGGCTTTCAAAACTTCCGCTTCAAACTGGCTGTCCGTTATTGCTTTCATATCATTTCCTTTCCTAACTGAACTTATCCATTAGTTTTAATATAGTTGATATTTTTTTTAAATAAAGAGCAAAGTGGCAAATTATTCAAAATTCTTATTCAATCCGCATCATCTCCGCGGTATCGGTCCACAAAATATACGTCTCTGCCCGTTTGCCCGGATAAATTTGCTCAATCAGTTCCCGATAGGCCTCCAACTGTTTAAGATATGCGGCCGGAACATCCTTTTTATCCTTAGCGGCCGGCCGGTTTGTCTTAAAATCGACAATCAACACCCGGTTTTCCTCTATGGCCAAACGGTCAATCTGCCCGGAAATAATCCGATCGCCGACCCGACCCATCACCGGAACCTCTGCTTTGGAGGTCGCGCTCCAGACCGGAGCAAACGCCGGATTCTCCAACAGGCGAAGCACCTCGTTTTTAACCCTGTCAAATTCTGCCGCACTGATATCCGGCGCATTTTTACGTAAAAATTCTTCCGTCAAAACGCTT
Source organism: uncultured Alphaproteobacteria bacterium (assembly GCA_944389095.1). Taxonomy (GTDB): domain Bacteria; phylum Pseudomonadota; class Alphaproteobacteria; order RF32; family CAG-239; genus CAZU01. The sequence continues at coordinate 10,671 of CALXLC010000027.1, read as the reverse complement.
CTTTCCGAGACCGGCATATCCGGCACAAACTGCAACAGTTTATGAATCAGCCGTCCCCGGCGATAACTGCCGTGCCCGTCATTTCCTATCGGAGAAACCAGGGGCATATCCTCATCTTCGGCCAGTTTGGAAGGAGCCAGCGGACGTGCCAGCAAACCTTCTTCCGGTGCATTTTGCCTCAACCACGGCCAGTCAACAGCCTCGGTAACAGAAGACGATTTTTCCGCCTCAGGCTTAACCGCACACTCCTGTTTAAGTTCATAGACCAAAACGCCGTTTCTGTCATCAGACGCCGTTTTTTCCAGACTGTTACGGCAGATTTCATACCAGGAATCTTCGCTGGGCTTGTTTTTTTGACGATAACCGCAAATGCATAACCTGTCCTCGGCGCGGGTCAGCGCCACATACAACAGCCGCCGATATTCCTCCAAAGAAAGTCTTTTTTCTTCCTCTTTAATTTTCTTGCAGTTTTTCTCATAATCAGCGGCACGGAGAGGATAATAAAGCAAGTCATCAAACAGCAGACCGGCCTCGTTCCGTATGGATTTTATCCGCACCGTATCCGGCAAAATAACGACCGGAGACTGTAATCCTTTGGAACCGTGAACGGTCATAATCCGCACCGCATCCGCATCACTTTGCTCCAGTTCCCGTTTGATTTCCACCTCATCGGCTTCTATCCACTCAAGAAACTTCTGCAAAACGGGAACATGTTCCCGCTCAAAATCCAAACACAAATTCATAAATTCATCTATGCCGTCTTCTGCCTCATAGCCAATTCTGCTCACCAGTTTCTTACGCCCTTCCGCTTTATTGAGAATATAAGAATAAAACTCAAACGGACGAACCGTATCGGCCATATCCAACAATCTCTGCAAAGAAGCGCTCACTTCTGAAAATTTCGGATTCTTTTTTAAGCGGCTCCAAACCGATGCACCGCCGCGGTCATAACACAACTCAAGTAAATCATCATCATTCAGCCCGAACAACGGCGACTTCAAAATTTCGGACAAAGTCAAATCATCTTCCGGCAACAGAACAAACTTACCGACCGAAACAAGATCCTGCACGGCAATTTGTTCAGACAAACTGATTTTATCCGCTCCGGCAATCGCCACACCGGCATTTTTACAAGCCCGGACCAACTCCTCCACAAAACTGTTGCGCCGTTGAACCAAGACCATAAAATCCCGATACCGCAGCGGCCTTTTTTTGGAAACCAGTTCTTCTCCGCTTTCCACGGCTTGCTTAATCCTTTCGGCAATTTGCCTGGCCAGACGCGAACTGGTCGATTCGGCGGTCACCCGTTCCACCGGCGGCAGCCAGATATCGGGATTTTCCTCAGGTTCGGCTTCAATTAAAGGCCAAAGCTCAACTCGTCCGCCTTCGCCGATGCGGGAAGGTGTATGCAAAACTTTTTCCTCATCGGCAACCACTCCTTTTTTCACCCGTTCATCCGCAAAAACCCGATCCACCGTATCCAGCACCGCTGCCGTCGACCGAAAAGAAACTTCCAGATTAACCTCTCTGAAAACATCCAAAGGCTTAAGTTTATCGGCAAAATAGCGGCGCATCCGGTCAAACTCCTGAGGATCCGCTCCCTGAAAAGAATAAATGGACTGCTTACGATCCCCCACCGCAAAAACCGTGCAGCCGCGTTCTTTGGCCCCGTCTCCGTTAAAAAACTCACCGGTAATTGCCCGCACGATAGCCCATTGATCGGGAGAAGTATCCTGCGCCTCATCAATCAAAACATTATCTATTCCCCCGTCAAGTTTATACAAAACCCAATCGGCCACGCCCGGCGTTTCCAGAAGTCGCCGCGCATAAAGAATCAAATCTTCATAGTCGGCTTTGGAATGCAAACGTTTATAATGATTATAGCCGGAAATCAAATCATCCGCCAGATACAAAACCGCCTTGGTCGAAGCAAACAGAGAAGCCGCCGCAATTTTATCGTCAAAAGAAAAAATCCTTTCAATTTCGGCCGCCCCGAAATCAGCCAATACCGGATAGGATTTGGCCGCTTCTTTGGTCGCAAAGTTTTTGCGGGGTTCGTTTTTATCCGTCAAAAAAATTTTGCGGTAGTCATGATAATAACGTTCCGGCCCGTCGCTGCACAAAATATTCTCCAAAAGCCCGGCTTTGCTCTTATCAACCGCACTTCCCTGTTGCAACGCGGCGGCAAATAATTTGAGCTCTTTTTTGTCTGCCTGCTCAAAAAACATCCGTTTCAAAGCATCCGGCGTTTCATCCCCCCGAATTCCCAGACGCATAGCCGTCGCCTGCAGCAAATCGTCAACCGAAGAATACGAAGCCAGCAACCGGGAAATTTTATTGCGGTTTTCGGTTAAAGAGTTCATCAGTTTAGGAAACGTAAACTCACTCATCTGACGAGTAATAAAAGACATGGCCCGGGCCGTCCGGCTGTCCGGTTCGGATTCGATTTTCAACAGCAACCGGCGTTTTACTTCTTCCAAAACTTCCGCCGAAGTTCTGTCATCCATAACTTCAAAATAAGGAGAAATTTTGGCCTCAAGCGGAAAACGTTTTAAAATCTCCTGACAAAAACTGTGAATAGTTTGAATTTTCATACCGCCCGGCGTATCCAAAAGCACGGCAAACAATTTGCGCGCCTGCGCCTTAACCTCCTCGGCCCGGGCATAACCGGAAAAACTGAACCCCAATAAAGCTTCCAACTCCTTTTCCAGCTTACGGTCGTCCATAACCGCCCACCGTCCAAGCCGCGCGGCAATCCGGGAACTCATTTCCACCGCCGCCGCTTTGGTATATGTCAGACAAAGAATCCGCCCCGGCAAAACGCCTTTCAGCAACAACCGCAAGACCCTGTCGGAAAGGACCTTGGTTTTTCCGGTGCCGGCCGAAGCCTCAACCCAAACCGATTTGTCCGGATCCGATGCCATCCTCTGCTGACGCGAGGCCAGTTCTATTCTGATTTGCTTTTGTTGTTCCAAACTCTCAGCCATTTTTGCCTTTCCGTTTTGTTGCTTTTTGCAAATTCTGCATTAACCACCCGCAGAACCTCCGTGAAGGAGTGTTATATGCGACGAATAATAAGATTTAAGAGAGAAAGAACCGCAGCGTACATAAAAAGTACGTGAGGACGCTTTCTCCTCGCAAAATCTGCATTAGTCGTCCATAGAACCTCCTTCACCCTCTTCTTGCACACTCCATTCCCTAACCCTTGCCAAATGCTCATAATCGGAATATTCTGGAATCCTGCGGGGATTGGGATGACAGATATAAGGTGTTGAAGCAAAACTGAAAATATTTATCAGCTCCTTCAAACGTTGCTCGGTTTCAGACAACAGTTTCGGCATATTATCTTCAATAATCGTTTGCTTTTTGGCCAACTGCCAATAAATCAGCCGATTGACATCCGCGGCCGGAATATCCGAAAAACCGCCACTCTGAGCGATTAATCCTTCTATCGGAAGCTGGGGCGCAAAACCTTTGGCAACTTCTTTGGGAGTCCGGGCTTTGCCTGTTTTGTAATCAATAATATTGATTTTGCCGTCAACCGTCTCGTCAACCCGGTCGGCCTTCGCGGTAACCGTAAACCTTCCCATCGGAGAATCAAAACAAAAACGACCGCTTTGCTCATTATGAACTTTTTTTATCCCGACGCGGTATTGTTGTTCGGTTTCCGTTATCCAGTCAACAATTTTTTCAAACGCCGGCCACCAAAAAGCTCTTCGCTCGGCCGCCAATGCGTTTTCATCAAAAACCCGGCGTCCCAGCATAAGCAATTCCTCTTTGGCATTATCCGGCCAGGCCGCATCATATTTATTGTTAAAACGTTCCAAAATGCCATGAACAATAGTACCGTAATCGGCCATAGTCAAATCCGGATCAATCCTTTCCAACGGACGCAGCTGCAAAATATATTTTGCAAAAACGCTGTACGGGTCCCTCATCAATAACTCTATACCGCTGGCAGAAAGCTCTTTCGGACGATTTTCCGGCGGCGGACAAGGGGCCGGCGCATTAGCTTTTTCAAAAAATTCAGGTTCATCAAAAGCCGCTGCCTGCGAAACATAAACCTTGTCATACGGCATACCTTCCGAAAAAGCAAGCGCTTCAAACACCGTCTCCAAACGCAGCAACCAGCGGGATTTCACCATAGGCGTTCCCTGAACCCTCTCGGCGCGGGTTATAAAGACCTCTTTTGCTCCCAACAAACCGCGCAAGTCGGCGGCAGACACCCCGACGGCTCTCTCCGGCAAAGGAAATCCGAAATCTTTTTTCATCGGTCGGGACATCCATGGATCAGAAACTGCGGCCAACGGCCAAACACCCTCGTTCATTTCTCCGACAATTACCCTGTCTGCCCGATTCAGTCTGGCTTCAATGGGACCCAAAATTTTAAGCCGGGGATGTGTGCCATATTTTGGGCGTACCGTTACACCGGCCATCATTGCCTCAAACAACCCGTTATATTCTTCAACAACCGTATTGCCCAAAACTTCCGCCTGCTCATACCATTTGGAAACAAATCCGGCGGCAGCCTCGCCGTCTTCTCCCCGCCATAAAATCTGATCGCCGCTTTTTTCCCCGGTTGCGGCCAATTTTTCGGCCGTCCGAATATGTGTTGCCAAAATTTCTTTCAAATCAGCCTGTTTTTGAAGATACAAATCCGTCAGCGGCTGCCACAAAGAACAAACCTCGTCCAGCCATTTTTTCAAAACATCGTCTTCTTTGCCGCCGCGCCATAAAACCAATTCAACCCGCCGCGCCCAGGAACGCACCTCACCATACGTCCGCCCCAAACCGCACAACGGATGTTTCAACAAACTCAAAATATCGACCCGTGACGCTTCCGGAGAAGCCGCCGCAACAACCAGCCGCAAAAATTCCCCGACCGGCGTCAGAGACAACGGACAACCCGCAGAATCATCCACTTTAAGATTCCAACGTTCCAACTCCGCGGCCACCCGCCGCGCCAAATTTCTGTCCGACGTCACCAACGCGGCCGTTTTTTCAGGCGTTTCCAGCGTTTCGCGCATTATTAAAGCTATTGCCAAAGCCTCTTCGCGAATATCCCGGCAATTAAGCAGCCGAATTCCCTCCCAGGCCCGCTCATCCAAACCCCTTTCGGAAATTTCCCGCCATTTGTCGGTTGTTGCCGCCGGACGCATAATCTCCGAAATCAACAGTTCTCTCTGCGGATTCTCCGACATTGTCCAGTCAGAAATTTCCCGGCGCTCCACCTGCAAAAAATCAAGAAGTTCTTTCAACTCAAACTGCGGATGCGTTTCATCCAACGCCGCCCAGCTTTCCTCATCCAAAACCTTATCCAGACCCGAAAGAACCAATTGCCCGCACGGCAAACCGATAATGGCTTTGACCAACTTTTTCATGGCCGGAAAAGTTGCCGTCGTTCCGGCTGCAATAATTCTTTTGCCGGGCGGCATCGACGTCCAGATTTCCGCCTGTTTTTCAAGCAAAAGATTTCGCCGGCTGCTGGCGTCGCTCAGGCCGCGTTCTGCCAAAATCGCCGGCCAGTTAAATGTAATAATCTTTAAGAATTCCAGCGTTTCCTGCCAATGAGAAGCATATTCTTCCGGTACCAAATCCGCCAACCGGGAAAAATCAAGATTTTCGTTGTGGGCGGCATCAATCAGCCCGGCCAAATCCTGCGCCAGATAACACGCCTGATTTAAAGACATTTTTTCAAGCCCGAAATCATCCGGCTTGGCCATAATCAGACGGATAAACAGCATCAGCCGCTCCACCGTATCAATAGCCGGTGGCAATTCCTGCCAGCCTTCTTCCAGAACTGCGCCGGAGAGCATCATATCGTCTTCGTCCACATCCCCCAAAGGCATCATTTGCGGCAAAAGAGTCGGTGACATTCCCCGCAGCCGGACAAAAGCATCTGCCAATGCTTTGCAGGCCCTCCTGTTGGGAAGCAAAATCAAAACATCGGCCAGCGCCAACGGATTCCCGGCATATTCTTCCGACAATTTCTGCGCCAAAACATCAACAAATCCGGAAGAAAGCGGAATATTTACAATTTTATCAGTCAGCGTCAAAAACCTCTTTTATAAACTTGGCCAGCGCCCGCCCGCGATGAGAAACCGCAGCCTTTTCGTCTTTTTCAAAATTACCGAACGTCTTATCAAACCCTTTCGGCTTAAAAATCGGATCAAAACCAAACCCTTTATCCCCGCTTTTTTCTGGAACAATTTCTCCGTCCACCCGCCCCTCAAAAAAGCGACACGCCTCCCCGGGAATCTTCAAAGCCAGCACGCAGGAAAAATGCGCCGACCAGTCTTTGCTTCCGGATTGCCGCAGTTCCCCGATAAGCTTATCCATCGCCAGGTTAAAATCGCGGTTAGGTGCATACCGTGCCGAATATACGCCGGGACGCCCGTCCAGAGCATCAACGCACAATCCGGAATCATCCGCCAGACAAGGCAGCCCGGAAACAAGGCTCAACTGTTCGGCCTTAAGTCTGGCGTTTTCCGCAAAAGTTGTTCCCGTCTCTTCCACGTCCGGCAAATCCAAAGCTTTTGCCGACAGCACTTCAACCCGGTACGGAGCCAGCATTTCGGTTATCTCGTCGATTTTTCCCTGATTATGGGAAGCCACGACCAACCTGTCCAAATTCATCATTTCAACCCCAATGCCTGTTTTTGCATGTCAATCAACTGAGCTATCCCCTGCCGGCCCAAAGCCATTAAATCGCCGAACTGAGATTCCTCAAACGGCTCGCCCTCGGCAGTACCCTGAATTTCGACAATTTTTCCGCTTTCGGTCATCACAAAATTCATATCCACCTGAGAATGGGAATCCTCTTCATAATCAACGTCCAAAATAGCCTCACCGTTATATAAATCACAGGAAATCGCGGCCACAAATTCCCGAATGGGGTTAACTTTGAGCTTACCGTCTTTCAGCAGTTTTTGGATAGCCTGATACAGTGCCACAAAACCGCCGGTAATCGAGGCCACCCGCGTTCCGCCGTCTGCTTGCAACACATCGCAGTCAATGCAAATGGAAATATCTTTCATTTGCTCCAGATTAACCACCGCCCGCAACGACCTTCCGATAAGGCGTTGAATTTCCTGCGTTCTTCCCGAGGGTTTTTTGCACTCCCGGGGCACACGAACCTGAGCCGCCCGCGGCAGCATGGCATATTCCGCCGTAATCCACCCTTTATTCTGCCCCTTTAGCCAGGCGGGAACTTTCTCTTCCACACTGGCCGTGCAAACCACGTGAGTTCCGCCGAACTTCACCAAACAAGAGCCTTCGGCATAAGGATTAAACCCGGGAATTAATTCTATTTGACGAATTTGATTATTTTGACGATTAGAATGACGCATCTGAAAAACCTTCTTTTCCTTGATTAAAATCACAGAAAAGCATAGGCCATTTTTCCGTTTAATGCAATGATATAAATCTTAAATATGCCCGGTTTTCAACAATTGATAATATTTGTTGAGAGAACCGTTTGCCACGTTCCAGCTAAAATCTTTGCGCATGGCATTCTTCTTCATTTCTTCAATTTTCTCGGGCTGGCTGTAAAAAATGTTCAAAGCCTTTTCCAAAGTTTCGGTATAGGCGTTTTCATTATTTTTAAGACGTTTAGCCGTCAGGTTATTGCCGTACACCCGTCTTTTTTGGGTAAAGAAAACCTCTGTCCGAAAACCGTCCGCACCGTCCTCGATAGTATCAACCAGACCACCGGTTGACATGGCAATCGGCAAAGCCCCCTTGGCCATAGCCTCCATCTGGGTCAGGCCGCAGGGCTCAAACCGGCAGGGCATCATATAAAAATCGGACGCCAGCTGAATGGCATAAGCAAACTCATCCCGAAAGCCGCGAAAAACAAAAATCCGCCGGGCAATGTCTTTGTCAATCGTTTCAACTTTGTCCTTAAGTTTGGTCAGCAGCTGAAAATAATTTTCATCACCGGCGCCGCCCAAAATAAAAATTGCTTCCTCTTCGCTTCTTTGTTTATGCTTTTCGGCCAGATTGATTATTGCCTGAGCCGCAATGTCATACCCTTTTTGCTCCACCAGACGACTGGTTGCGCACACGACCGGCGTTTTTTCGGGATGCTTGACGACGGATGCAATTTCCTGAAATTTATAAATATCAATCAGCGGAATAACTTTCTGCTTATATTTTTCGTCCGAAGCGATTTTGGAAATCAGCCGGATAAATTCAAGTTTGTTCTTTTGCTTGATTTCGGGATGATTTTCGTCAAAACACTCAAAATTAAACTCGCCGAAATAAGAATTAATCGCCTTGATTTTTTCTTCGTTCGGAGAAATAAGGCTTTTTTCGTATCCGTTGACGATTCCGAAGAAATTGCGATGGTCTTTGCGTATTTTCAAAATATCCCGAAAATCGAACCCGAACCCCAGTTCCTTGGAAACTTCTTCCAAATAGTTTTTGGAAACCGTCACCACCCGGTCGGCCAGATGAAAATTGCATGACGCCTGATTATAGCAGTCGTGCACAATCAGCGTATTGCTCGCCCGGGGATTGCTGTTTTTAATAGCTTTGGCGTTTTTGAAAACCGTTGACGCCACATTTTCATACAAAGAATTCAGCAGCTTGGACGTATTAAAATAATCCCAACCCTGATACCCCAGATGATGGGCAATATGCACCACCGGAATAGATTTGATTTTGCCGGCCAGTTCTTCGCTCATGATTTTGGCATCCACCTGCGCCGTCGTAAAATATTTGGTCAACCCGGACAAAGCACCGCTGTGCCAGTCATTCGCCAGCAAAACATTCGGACACTCCAGCTCTTTGACGCAACCGCTGCAGATTGCCTTCAGCAAAGCGTAAACCGCTTTCGAAAAAAAGGCGAAACGCTCCACTTCGTCAATGCCGGCTTCATTCATCACATAGCAGCCGTCCTGCGCCGGCGGATTATTTTTATGAGGATTAATGCCGAAAAAGCGCTCGTTGCCCAAAAAGATGTATGAGGTATTTTCCAACTTTCCTATATAGACGCAGACTTTATATTTGACCAATGCCGCCCGCTCGCCGAAAAAAGGCACGTCAATGGTTTTAATCTTCTTAAGTTTGACGGAGCGGCGTTCGGCCCCGGTATAGACATCGCCTTCCAGCACGGCCTTTTTCTTTTTGGTATCCCCGACATACAGCGGAGTAACGACCGTCATTTTGTCTCCGTTTTTTTCATAATCCCGGTTAAAGACATCCGGAAGCTCAGAGGCAATAACACCCAAACCGCCCCATTTCATAAACGTGGCGGTTTCGGCCGAAATCATCCACGCCCTCACCTTGTTGATAAGCGGCCAGGGGCGTTTGCCGAGACATTGTATTCTTGATAAATTTTGGATTTCCAAAAGATTGGGATTGGTGGTAACTGCATAAGTAATATTAAACTTTTTCTTGTTAAAAAATTTGGGCAACATTTTCTGACTGACATCTACGTCAGAACTCAAGGCTCTCGGTTCCATATCCAATCTTTCACTCATTCAGGAATTCAAAAAATAATTGGCTTTTTCATACATAATGACTAATAAAAGACCATCGCCCTTGACTTGTCAAGCATTAGTCACTAAATTCCTTTTATATATACACCAACAAAACAATATTTAAAGAGAAAAAGCATGAAAAAGAACAAAAAAAACACCCCCGAAACAGACACGGAAGATATGGATAACTCCGAAGTTATCACCGACGAAACCCCTGAAGAAGAAATCACCGAAACCGCCGGGGAAACCGATGCCGAAATGGCCGCCGAACTTGAGCAGCTGCAGGCCGAAAACAAAAAACTCAAAGAAGATTTCCTGCGTGCTTTTGCCGATGCCGAAAACATCAAAAAGCGCTGCGCCCAGGAAATTGAAAAAAACAACAAATATGCCGTTTCCTCCTTTGCCAAAAGCCTGTTGACCGTTGCCGACAATCTGCACCGCGCCATTGAAGCCGTCGCCCAAAATGAAAACAAAGAAAACTGCGAGGCCCTGCTTAAAGGCGTTGAACTGACCGAAAACGAGCTTCAAAAAGTCTTCGGCAAATTCGGCATTGCCAAAATGGAAAGCCTCAACAAAATTTTTGACCCCAATTTTCATCAGGTCATTCAGGAGGTTGAAGACCCGTCCAAACCGGCCGGCACCATTATTGCCGAACTCCAGACCGGCTATATGATAAACGACCGCATTTTGCGCGAGGCCATGGTGGTGGTCACCAAAGGCGGACCGGCCGCATAAACCGCCAAACATGCTCTTCTCAAACAACAAAGCAATGAAGGATTTGTCCCGCGGCGGCCGCCGATTGGGACAGCAGCTTCACAACCTGAGAATATTCAATCGGTTAAGCATCGAGGAAGTCCTCAAAACCGCACGCATGGCGTGAGCGAAGACTGGCTGCCTAAATAATCTTTAAGTAGGCACGCGGTGCTTTTCCGTATCAGCCGCTTCTCTGTGCCTGATGTCTGTTAGGCAGCGGTGCAAGCCTCCAGGCGCTGCCACCGCCCCCGCCCGCCGGGCGGTTTCGTCCAACCCTTACAAATAGTGTTTGACATGCTGCAAAGATTATGTTAAAGTAAAAACATAATCTATAGTGTGTTGGTGAATATTTGAAGGAGTTGTGCCCTTCAAGTCTATGGATTGCCTCAGCAAAAAACAATCTGTCCGCGTCTGCGGACGGATAAATGCGGTT
>CALXLC010000026.1 GCA_944389095.1 uncultured Alphaproteobacteria bacterium | reverse complement strand
GCCGGTGATGGCAGGAGGCTCAGAATGCAAGTCGCGGGATATTCCGGCGGGTGAGGCAATACCTAAGCGGCGGTTGAGAGGCTTCCGCATGCAGGATGAAACCGGTGCAAGTCGCGGGATATTCCGGCGGGAGAGGCAATACCTAAGCGGCGGTTGAGAGGCTTCCGCATGCAAGATGAAACCGGTGCAAGCTGCGGGATATTCCGGCGGGTGAGGATAATTAAGGGGTTGTTCTGTGCTAATTTTATTGTTTTCAGGGTGTTAAGGGGCAGCAAGTATAAATTTTGTTGTGCGGAAAGAGACTGCAATAAAAAAAGCAGTCGGTTAAGGACTGCTTTTTTTTGTTCAGAGTTCGTTTTCTTCTTTCTCGTCATCTTCATTTCTTGCGGCTTTAGAAAAGCAGAGGGCGCAGGGAAAGATAAATGACAAAATGAGATTCTGCCCGAAGGTTATGTTTTCCGGTGTCAGAATTTCCAGAATAAACAGCGAAACGACATACCAGCAGATAAATTCAATAAGAAACTTTTTCATATTTCATGTTTTAAATATAAAAATATCTTAATTTTTAATTTGATACAGGAAATATATCATAAGTTTTTACAAAAAACAAGCCCTTCCGGAGAGAAGGACTTGCGTTGTTTTCGGTTCGGCAGATAGATTTTATCGTGAATATAAAGCTCCAACGGTCATTTCCAAATAGTTTTCTCCGGCATAGTCGGGAAATTCTTTTTTCATGGCCGATTTGAATTCTGCAGCATTGTCTTTTTCTTCACTCAGCTTTTGCATCTTTTTTATATAAGCTATTTTTTCGGCGACGGCATCCTGACCTTCCGGTTCGGCATGGGCCGATAAAATCAGATTATATCCCGCATTCTGATATTCTTTCAATGTATTGAGCATTGATTTCATATGTTCTTTGCTTGTTATGATGGAATGAACTTTTTTGCCGAGCATGTGGGTGTAAATTGCGTTGATTTCCGGGATTTCAATATCATAATCGCTGCCGCGGTCGATAATTTTGAAGTCAATCCCCGCAATGTTTGTTTTGCCGCCCGGTAAAATGTTGTTGATAACGGCCGTATCGTTGCCGCCGTGGAAATCTTCGCCAAAGGCCTTGTGCAGTCCTTCTGTGATGGCATGAACGGCTCCTCCGGCAATGGAATCTTTGGCGTTTTGCGTACCGTAAATATTCATGCCTTTAATGTAAGATGCTCCGGCCGGATGATTGACAATAAAAATATCCCGCATCGGTTTTTTCAGACTTTCAACGTATTGTTTCCAGATTTCAAGTCCCGCGGTAAATGACGGCAGCTCAATGCCGACCAAAGCTTCTTCTCCTTCAACGATGTAGGCTTCATTGCTCAGGGCGTCTTCGGTGGCGTAAGCATGAAGCGTTATTTTATTTCCCTCGTATATGTTGACGTGTCCGGAATTCAGCGTAATTTTTCGAATCGTCGGTTCAGCGGCGGATAAAACAGTATTCATCGTTTTTTTCATAAGGTTCTCCCGTTACGGTTAAAGTTCTTGATTTCTTTTACATAAGTATTATTATGTATGTAAGATTATAATGTAAAGTAGGCACTATTTTATAATATAGTATTCAAAAAGTAACTATTTGGAGAAATAAGGTGATTTCAAATAAAAAATTTTTAGATTGTCCGGTTGCAACGACCATTAATTTAATCGGCAACAAGTGGAAATTGCTGATTATTCGCGATTTGCTGAGCGGAACCAAACGTTTCGGCGAATTGCGCAAAAGCCTGAGCGGTATCAGCCAGAGGGTTTTGACCGAAAATTTGCGTGATTTGGAAAATGACGGTTTGGTTGACCGGAAGGTTTATGCCGAAGTTCCTCCCAGGGTGGAATACAGTCTTAATCAAACCGGGGTGTCTTTGCAGCCGATTATTTCGGCGATGGCCGAATGGGGAACGAAATACAAGAATAATCAACTGTAATTTTGAGAGGAAATGAGGTGAGAAAAGAATTTTATGTCTTTCGCCACGGGGCAACGGATTTGAATAAGCGGCAATGTTGGCAGGGGTCCGGTATGGATTATGACTTGAATGAGGAAGGGCTGACGCAGGCGTCTCTTTTGGCTCAAAAACTGCAAGGTTTAAAAATCGAGGCCGTTTTTTCTTCCCCGTTAAAAAGAGCTTTGCATACGGCGGAAATTGTAGCCGGCGTTTTGGGCGTTCCGGTTTTTGTGCGTCAGGATTTGCGGGAATGTTTTTACGGCGAGGCCGAGGGGCGGCCGTTTGCCGAAACGCCGCAGTTCGTTGCCAGTTGGAATTGCGAAGAAAATCCCTGTCTGCCGGGCGGAGAGCCCCGACTTCAGGCTTTGCACCGGGTTTTGTCGGAGATGGAAAAACTGCTTGCCGAGCCCTATGCTGTTATGGCGGTGGCTATTCATCGCGGCACCATGGCCGGATTGCTGAAACATTTTCGTTTTGTTTTTGACGATATTCCGAATTGCGGCGTGTTCCATCTGGTGTATGACGACGGGGTGTGGCAGATTGAGGGCAATTTGTTCTAAACTGAAAAAAAGCCGTCTGATGACGGCTTTTTTGTTATCTGAACGTCGGTTCTATGTGGATGACCACCCGGCGGTTCTTTTTGCGGTTTTGAGGAATTGGCTGGCCGTAGGGATCGTGGTTGGGATATTTGGGCGCAACATCGTATAAGCCGACGGCTCTCAGTCGGACGCGCGGGATACCCCGGGATTCCAGAAAACGCGCTATGGCCGAAGCTCGCGCCGAAGACAGTTCCCAATTCGACGGATATTGCGGGCTGGAGAAGGGTTCGTCGCTGGTATGTCCTTCAATGCTGAACATAAAGGAATTGTAGCGTTCCGATTGCAGTGTTGCCGCAATTCTTTTTAATGCGGGAAGTGCTTCGGGGCGGATTTCCGCTGAACCATTATTAAACGCAATATCATCGCTGAACTCCAGTACAATTCCCTGAGTATCGCTGCCCAGTGAAAATTTATCGGATTCTTCAATCGACTGAATATCGTCGCTGAGTTCCATCATCATCATTTCAATCGGTCGGGTTACTTCTTTTTTTCCGAAACTTTCGTTTAATCCGGCCTGAATGATTTCAAACTTGGCGGCGTCGGTTTTGGAAACGGACAGCATCATGACGAAAAAACACAGCAGCAACGTTACCATGTCCCCGTAAGTGGACATCCAGTCTTCGTCAATTTTATCGTCAGGTTTCTTCATCATCTTTTTTAGCCTTGTGTGTGGTTGGCTGCCGCCGGATTGCCGTTCATATCCCGGTCAATCAAAAATTGTTCGTTGATGTCTACGAAAGAGTTGATTTTATCCTGGATATAGCGCGGGCTCTTTCTTTCTGCCAGCAGCACCAGGCCTTCCAGCTGCAGGTTTTCTTTAAACAAAGTGGCATCGTTGCGGAAGGTGAGGCGGGTGGCTATCGGAATCATGACAATACGGGCCAAAATAATGCCGTAAAACGTTGTGACCAAAGCAACGGCCATACTCGGGCCGATGGCGGACGGATCGGTTCCCATGCTGCCCAGCATGATAATCAGACCGATAAGAGTGCCGAGCATACCGAATGCGGGGGCGTCTCCGCCCATTTTTTTGATTGCGTCAATCGGCTGTTTGTTTCGGTCGGCTTCGGATTCCAGCATATGAGTCAGAATTTGTCTGATTTCGGCGCCGGTATATCCGGTAACGACCAAATCAGCACCGTAGGCCAGAAAAGGATTGTTTTGGCGCAGGCTGTCGGTAATTTCGTTTTCCAGTCCCTGCAGGCCGTTCTTTTGAATGATATAGCCCCAGCGGACGATTTGTCCGACTTCGTCTTTAAGCGAGATTTCGGTGTCTTTGTGACGGCGGAATGTCAGGCCGATGTGCCGGAGGGCGTCCATGGCCGTTTTTAATTCGTAAGAAATAAATAATGTTACGAAAGTTCCGCCGAACACGATGATAATGCTCGGGATGTCAATGAAAGCCATCGGCCGGTCGGTGGATGACAAAATCGAACCACATACTACGCCGAGCCCGGCAATGAAGGCTAATAACATACTAATTGACATTTATTCTTGTCCCCTGAATAGTTTAATCCTTAAAATTCTATTTCAAACTATATCACGACAAGAGTTAAAAATTTATTATTTTTTTCCGGGTTTTACATAAGCGACGGCAGCATGTTCTTCACAATAGGTTTGTCCGATACGCACTTTCTTGCCGCAGAAGTGGAAGTTTTCGTCTTTGGGGTCGCCTATCGGCCAGCGGCAGGTATGATTGTCCAGCTCTGTCAGCGAAACGTTTCCCTTATGTCGCGGTGCAGCAAAAGTTCCGGAAACAGCAGGCGCCGTTTCGGTTTTGGGGCGGACGGGTTCGCTTTTTTCTTCTTTGGCAATCGGTTTTTCGACCGGTTTTGCCGGTTCTTTGATTTTAGGCGCCGCAGGTTCTTTGGGAGCAGGAGCGTCACTTTTCTTTTTTATCGGAGAAGGACGGCCGGACAGGCCCAAACGGTGGACTTTGCCGACAATAGAGTTTTTCGACACGTTAAGACGTTTGCCGATTTCTCCTGTCGTCAGTCCTTCTTTCCACATTCTTTTCAGGTCTTCGACCATTTGTTCTGTCCAAGCCATGGCTCAATCTCCTTATCTGACAAGTCTTAAACTGTTTTCATATTAAGTGAATATTTTTCGCGAGTCTAGTTTAATTTTATTTTATTACTTCTTTTTTATATTTTTTTAGATTATATTGCAGTCAGCATTATTTATTTTAGGAGGTAAAAATGACCGGAACAAAATTCGGATTGTCTGCGGTGGCGGTTTTGATGTTTTCTGCGGCTGCGTCTGCTCAGGATGTCAGTATCCTGCAGGCGGATACGGACAAGATGTCGCTGAGCATTTATAATCAGAATCTGGCAATGGTTCGCGACAGTCGCCGGGCAGTTTTGCCGGCCGGTGTTTTTTCTGCCGCTTTTGAAGGCGTGGCTTCTCAGATGCAGCCCGAAACGGCGCTGCTGCAAGGGGAAGGCCTCAAGGTTTTGGAACAGAATTACGAATATGACTTGCTGACTCCGGCCAATATTTTGGAAGAAGCCGTCGGAAAAAAGGTTAAGACGGTTATGGTCAATCCTTCCGATGGAAGTAATATTTTTGATGAGGCGGTGATTGTCAGCAGTAATTACGGACAGCCGATTTTGAAGTTTAGTTACGGTGTGGAGACAGCCTTTCCCGGAAGGATTGTGTTTGAGACGCTTCCCGAAAATTTGAGAATCAAACCGACCCTTGCCGCCAGAATCGAAAATGCGGCTGCCGGCAGCAAAGAACTTTCGCTGAGTTATCTGACGGGCGGAATCAACTGGACGGCCGATTATTCGGCGGAGATCCGTCCTGATTATAAAATGAATCTGCAGGGCTGGGTGACACTGACCAATCAGTCGGGTGCGGATTATAAAAACGCTGAGGTGCAACTTGTGGCGGGTGAGGTTAATCAGGTTACGCCGGTTCGTCCCCGCGCGGCGGCGAATATGCTGATGGCAAAGTCTGCGGCTTTTGACGGTGCGGTGGAAAGCGCTGCATCAGGAGGTTTGCAGCCGCAAAGTTTTTCGGGGTATTATGTTTATACCCTGCCGGAGAAAACCGATGTGATGGATAAGCAAACCAAGCAGGTCAGTCTGATGAATTTGTCCGGCGTCGGTTATGCCGAAGAGCTGAAGCTGGTTTCGCCGTTGACAATCGGAGCGGGAAGCAATGCCGGCGTATTTGAAAAAGCCAATCCGCAGATGATTTATAAAATCAAAAACAATCCGGAAAACAATCTGGGGACGCCGCTTCCGTCCGGGACGGTCAGATTTTACACCAAACAGGATAACGGCGGGCTGACCTTTACGGGAGCGGCCGAATTGCCCCGTCTGGCTGTCGGGGAAGAGGCTGAACTTTCCGTCGGCAGGGCTTTTGATGTTTATGCCGGCGGCAAAGTCGTTTCGATGAAGAAAATTGCCGACAAGCTGTATGCCGCGGAGGCAGAGGTGACGTTCGGCAACGCCTTGGACAAAGAGCAGACGGTTGTTTTCGAGCAGCATTTTTATAATGATGCCGAGGTTGTCAGTGAAAGCCTGCCCAGCGAGAAGAATCGCGCGCGGGTGCTGAGCTGGACAGTGAAAATTCCGGCCGGCGGCCAAACTGTTTTGACTTACAAGGTTAATCTGGTTCAGAACTGATGTTGACAAAGTCATTTAAACTGTCATTGTTTTTTCTGCTTTTGCTGCTGCCATTCCGGACGGTGGGCGCCGTCGGTCTGGCAGACTATGCCGATGCATACAAGATTAATTTGGAAGAGCAAAAGCTTCCGCTGCTTTCGGAGCTGGAAAAGAGCTTTAACCGGGAAAACACGCTGTATGACGCGCATTATACCAGCGTTTTTGATTTGGGCGACGAATTTGACCGGGCGTTTTATGAAGTGCTGGCTCCTTACGGTATCAGTGAAAAACGCCTGAAATGGGATAATGAAGATTTGCTGCTGGCGGTTATCCGCTCGCTGCCGCCGGAAACCTATCCCTATATCGGGCCGATGTTGTTTACGGTGCCGAATATGTCCGAAAAAATTTTGAATTTGCCGGGCATAAAAGAGACAAAAAACCAATTTCCGGAGCGAATCGCACCGCAGCTTCGGGATATTGAGGATCTGGAGTTTTTGTCTCCGGGGCTGTATTTTTTGCTGATGCCTGAAATATGGCCGAAAAATGCGCAAAAAATCGAGTATCCGCAATCGGTCAGGATGCATCCGAAAGTCGTTTATGACGAAAATTTTTACGCGGCGCTTAAAAAGCTGGTGCGGCCGGAAAAATTTATGGCGGACGGAACTTATGAAGAGCCTCTGCGCAGTCAGATGCGGACAATTTTTCCCGATGCCGACACGCTGCTGACCCTGAAAGACATCGAAGCCTTCAGCCGGACACTCGGGCCGGTTCAGGACTGGGTGCTGCGCCGCGACAACCGGTATCTGTTTTCACGGCTGCTTTCGCTGTGGGAAACATATGATCAGCAAAATCCGGACAACAAAGTGCCGGTTCCGGGATTGAAAGATATGGTTAATCCCTGTGCGCGTTTGGTGCAAAAGGCGACTATTCTGGGCAAGGAACTGGAGCTGGCCAAGCTGGTGTCCGGGGAGGGGTTTACGCTTAACGAATGGGCGTATACCTGCGACAAGACGATTAAGGCTTACCGGTTGTCGGTAATTCCAACCTATATGGTTCAGGCCATTAAGGGGTATAAAAGAGGAACGTATGACAATCTGATTCAAAAACTTTCGCCGGAAATGCAGAAGATGCGGTATGCCACCATGCAGGCGATTATTGAAATGTACAATGCGCCGTTGAACGATGTGGCTGAGGTTCGCAAGGCACGG
Organism: uncultured Alphaproteobacteria bacterium; assembly: GCA_944389095.1. Lineage (GTDB taxonomy): Bacteria > Pseudomonadota > Alphaproteobacteria > RF32 > CAG-239 > CAZU01. Next base: position 22,560 of record CALXLC010000026.1, on the reverse strand, counting down.
AAATTGCTGGCGCCGCAGTGGCAGAAGTATGATTTTAAGGTTTTCGGCACGCCGCTCAGCCTGTTGTAACGACGACTCCGAGTCGCCTGAAGCGAATCCGCTTGCTTTATCCTAATGTGATGATTTTTAATGTTTTTTTTATTTTATTCTTGCATTTGTCTTTTAATGTATGTATAAAATGCAGCAAAACAGTTTTTAATTTTTTGAGGACAGGATAAAAATGGCACGCGTTACCGTAGAAGATTGTATTGATAAAATTCCCAACCGTTATGAGCTGCTGATGGTTGCCGCCCAGAGAGCGAAAGATATTTCCGCCGGTGCTCCGCTGATGGTCGCCCGGGACAACGACAAAAACTCGGTTGTGGCTTTGCGTGAAATTGCCGAGAACAAAGTCAATATTGAAGAATTGCAGAAGTCTTTGGTTATGGGACTGCAGAAGTATGTCGAGGTTGAAGAACCCGAGGAAGAAGAATTGGAAATTATGGCTGCCGAAAAAGAACTGGCCGATTTGGATGAACAGTTTACCGGATTGCTGCCTCAGGGAGAACTGGAGGATAATATGCAGGTTCACGGCGGTGATGACGATTTGCTTGATTTGGACGGCGATGATGATGCCGGAGAAGCCGAGGGCCTGGATGACGATGCGGACAGTCTCGGTATTGATGATGCCGCTTTTGACGGCGATGAGTCTTTTGACGACGAAAATTAAGCCGATTTTGCGATAATAGTTGCATTAAGCGTTCCGGAAGTTTAGACTTATTTAACAAAAGAATGTTAAATATAAACTCCGGAACTTTTTTTGTGCAATACGGAGTGAAACCGAGGCAGTATGTTACGACAGTATGAGTTGGTTGATTTAGTCAAGTCTTATGATCCGGATGCCGATGAAGACGCATTGAACCGGGCCTATGTCTTTGCCATGAAAAAACACGGCGCCCAGTTGCGGACCTCAGGCGATCCGTATTATTCCCATCCGGTTGAGGTGGCCGGTATTCTGACTAAATTTAAACTGGATTCAACGTCCATTATTGCCGGTCTGTTGCATGATACGGTGGAAGATACCGATACGACGATTGATGAAATCCGCACTTTGTTCGGCGATCAGGTGGCGCAAATTGTCGACGGCCTGACAAAACTGGCCATGATTGAACAAAAATCGGTCAACAACAAACAGGCGGAGAATTTTCGAAAACTGTTGCTGGCCATGTCGGAAGACATCCGCGTGCTGCTGATTAAGCTGGCCGACCGGTTGCACAACATGCGAACGCTGCATTTCTGCGCGCCGGAAAAGCGCGCACGGGTTGCCAAGGAGACGCTTGATATTTATGCGCCGCTGGCCGAACGCATCGGCATGCAGGAAGTTAAGAGCGAACTGGAAGAAATTGCTTTTGCCGAGCTGCACAAAGAAGCCTACGAATCCATCAAAGCCCGTTTGAATTTTTTGCGGGAACAAGGCAGCAATCTGGTGCCGAAAATTATTCACCAGCTTGAGCAGGACATGAAAGAAAACGGCATTAAGGCGTCGGTTTCCGGACGGGAGAAAACGCCTTATTCCATTTGGCGGAAAATGCAGCAGAAAAACGCTTCGTTTGAACAGTTGTCCGATATTATGGCCTTCCGGATTATCGTGGATGATGTGGCGTCCTGTTATCAGGCATTGGGTGTGGTGCACAGCAAATACCACATGGTGCCGCGCCGCTTTAAGGATTATATTTCGACCCCGAAGCCCAACGGATACAAATCCATTCATACCGGTATTATCGGTCCGGAAAATACCCGGATTGAAATTCAGATCCGCACGCAGGAAATGCACGAGGTTGCCGAAAAGGGTGTGGCCGCTCACTGGGCTTATAAGCAGGGTGAAAAGGTTGTCGGCAAAAACTTCCGCTGGATACGGGAACTTCTGGAAATTTTGGAGCAGGCGTCCAATCCCGAGGAGTTTTTGGAAAACACCAAGCTGGAAATGTATAATGACCAGGTTTTTTGTTTTACGCCCAAAGGGGATTTAATCGGCCTGCCGATTAATTCGACGCCGGTTGACTTTGCGTATGCGGTGCATTCGTCGGTCGGGGATACCTGTGTCGGCGCCAAAATTAACGGTGAAATCCGTCCGCTCAGAACCGTTTTGCAAAACGGCGACCAGGTGGAAATTCTTACCTCAAAGGCACAGCATCCCTCAACGGAGTGGGATCGTTTCGTCGTTACCGGAAAGGCCAAGGCCGCTATCCGCCGTTATGTTCGCGCGCACAAGCGCGATCAGTTTATTGCCTTGGGCCAGCAATTGCTGGAGCGTACTTTCAAAGGCGAAAATCTTGAGTTTAACGAAAAGGCGCTGGTGAATATTCTGCCGAATTTTGAAGCGGAATCCATTGACGATATTTATGCCAAAGTCGGCGAGGGGCTGGTTACCGCCTGGGACGTTATGAAGGCGGTGTATCCGGCTTATAAGCAGTCTAAGCTGGAGAAAGTCGTCAAACCGTTGAAATCGGTTTTTTCGAAGAGCTCCCGGAAGAATAAGAACAAGGCCGAACCCTTGAAAATAAAAGGATTGATTCCGGGAATGGCGGTTCATTTCGCCGGCTGTTGTCATCCGCTGCCGGGCGACCGGATTGTGGGAATCGTTACGACCGGCAAGGGGGTGGCGGTCCATACGATTGACTGCAAAGTGTTGGAAAAATTTGCCGATGAACCGGAGCGCTGGCTGGATATTTCATGGGGTGACGCCGCCGAAGACACGCCGCATGTCGGTCGTTTGAAAGTTATGCTGGCCAATGAACCGGGGGCGCTGGGCGATTTGTCCAACCTGATTGCCAGAAGCGGCGGAAACATTAATAATTTGAATATTGTCAACCGTACGGTCAGTTATTTTGAGCTGTTGGTTGACGTGGAGGTCAAAGACCTGAAGCATTTGACGGATATTATTGCGGCGCTCAAGGCCTCCAAAGTGGTTTCTTATGTATCGCGCTCAAACTGACGGGAGAAAAGCCTGCTTATGATTCTCGGATTGGGAACGGATATTGTCAATATTGACAGGGTCGCCAATGTTTTGGCGAAGTTCGGTCCGCATTTTTTGCGCAAAGTTTATACGGCTGCGGAACAGCGTGAAATCGACTCTTTTGCGCCGGACAATGCCAAACGGGCGGCCAAGGCGGCCAAGATTTTTGCGGCTAAGGAAGCCGCTGTCAAAGCTTTGGGAACGGGAGTCAGTCAGGGGGTCTCCTGGCAGGAGGTGGAACTCGGACATGACGAACTCGGCAAACCTTTGCTGCAGCTGTCGGGAAAAGCGGCCGAAAGGCTCCGCGAACTGGCCGGAACACCGGCGCAGATTCTGGTTTCGGTCAGTGATGATCATCCTTTTGCCCTGGCAGTTGTTATTATTGAAAAAATATAGTTGTTTATTCAAAAAAAATGTATATGATGACAACCAAATGCGAGCGCAGACGATTTTTTGAAGAAGGCAGTATCGATGGATAAAGAAGAAAGTTTTTGGGATACCCTCAAAACGGTGTTCTATGCAATTTTGATTGCTATTGTCATCAGAACCTTGTGGTTTGAGCCGTTCAAAATTCCGTCCGGCTCCATGTATCCGACCTTGTTTGTCGGAGATTATTTGTTTGTCTCCAAATATTCTTACGGTTATTCCAGACATTCGCTGCCGCTTAGTCTGCCTTTGTTTGACGGACGTATTTTTGCCAAGGAACCGCAGCGCGGCGATGTGGTCGTTTTTAAATATCCGCAGGATAACAAGACGGATTTTATTAAGCGTGTTATCGGTCTGCCCGGAGATAAAATCAAATTGGAAAACGGCCGGTTGTATATCAACGGCCAAAAGGTTGAGCGCGAGCAGATTGAGGATTTTGTCATTCGGTCTCCGATAGGCAGCGCCGAGCGTTATCGTCAATATATCGAAACCTTGCCGAACGGCGTCAAACACAAAATTTTGGAAATTTCCGACCATGAGGCTCATGATAATTTTGTTGAGCTTGAGGTGCCGCAGGGCAATTATTTTATGATGGGAGACAATCGCGACCGCTCCGATGACAGCAGGGTAAACGTCGGTTTTGTTCCGGCTGAAAATCTGGTTGGCAAAGCGCGCTTTTTGTTCTTCTCCCACAACGAAGACGAAGAATGGTACAAGCCGTGGAGCTGGCCGAAAAAAATCCGCTGGGGACGATTGTTTGACAAGATTCAATAACGGCGCGCCCTCTCTCCGGTGAGAGGGCCTGCGTTTATAAAAGGCTGATTGCAATGGAAGAACTGGAACAGATTTTAAAACATCATTTTAAAGACAAGCAGCTGCTGAAAAAGGCGTTGACGCACAGCAGCGTCAGTTCGAACGTCAAAAACAATTATGAGCGGCTTGAGTTTTTGGGAGACCGTGTTTTGGGGCTTTCTATCGCGTCTTTGCTGTATCGGCTGTTTCCTGCCGATCCGGAAGGCAACCTGTCCCGGCGTTTTACCGGTCTGGTCTGCAAAGAGACCGTGGCGCAAATGGCCAGGACGCTTCGTCTGGGCGAATTTATGACGGTTGCCGATGAGGAAATCCGCAGCAATGAAAATGTTTTGTGTGACGTTTGCGAGGCGGTTATCGGTGCAATCTATATTGACGGCGGTGTGGAAGACGCCATCAAATTTGTCGATACGCACTGGCGGGAGCTGATAGACCGGAATGTCGCACCGCCTAAGGATGCCAAAACCATGTTGCAGGAAGTCGCTCATGTCAAAGGTTTGGGGATGCCGGTTTACCGGGTCGTTTCCCGGGAGGGCAGCGAGCACGAACCCGTCTTTCATATAGCCGTCGCGCTTGACGGCGTGGCGGAAGAAATCGGATGCGGGCATAATAAAAAACTGGCAGAGTTTGATGCCGCCTCCAAAATGCTGGAGAAAATCGGCAAATGACAGGAGCTGTCAAAAATTCTCTTCCGCAACGCAGCGGTTTTGTTGCCCTTATCGGCGCGCCGAATGCCGGAAAGTCTACCATTACCAATAATTTTGTCGGCTCCAAGGTGTCAATTGTTTCACCCAAGGTGCAGACAACGCGGACACTGGTCAAAGGCATCGGTATTTTTGAAAACACCCAGATTATCTTTATTGACACGCCCGGAATTTTTAAACCCCGGCGCCGCCTTGACCGGGCTATGGTCGGTTCGGCTTGGAGCGGCGTGTCCGATGCCGATATGGTGGTGCTGGTGGTTGATGCCCGGCGCGGCTTCGACGATGAAACCCGCAGCATCGTCGCCAAGCTGAACAAGCAAAAAATTGAGTCCGTTCTTTTGTTGAACAAGGTTGATTTGGTCAAAAAAGAAAAGCTGCTTGGTTTGGCGGCAGAACTCAACGAGGCCGGTCATTTTAAAGAAACTTTTTTTGTTTCGGCTTTGACCGGGCAGCATCTTGAAGATTTTTATAAATATGTGGCGGATAATCTTCCGGAAGGGCCGTGGTATTATCCCGAGGAGCAGATGTCGGATATGCCCCTAAAACTTCTTGCCGCGGAAATCGTGCGGGAAAAATTGTTTTTGTATTTGCATCAGGAGCTTCCTTATGCTCTGACCGTTGAGCCCGAACTCTGGGAACGTCGCGATGACGGTTCGGTGCGGGCGGAACTGACTATTTATGTCGAGCGTGAAAATCAGAAAATTATTGTGCTCGGCAAAGGCGGGGCTATGATTAAACGTATCGGTCAGGCCGCCCGCAAGGAACTTGAAGATATGCTGGAAAGCCGGATACACCTTTTTTTGTTTGTTAAGGTGCGCGAAAACTGGATTGACGATCCGGCCCGGTATGCCGATTGGGGGCTCGATTTCAATGCCTAACCGCCCACGCGGTGGGTGCGAAGACTGGCTGCCTAAATAATCTTTAGGTGGGCGCGCGATGCTTTTCCGTATCAGCCGCTTCTTCGTGCCTGATGTCTGCCAGGCAGCGCCTGGAGGCAATATCTAAGCGGCTGTTTTGAGAATTCCACTTTTTTACTGCTATGGTATCGGTTGAGAGTAAAATAGAAGGTTCAAAGCGTTTTCGGTTTGGGCCTTTTATTTTTTTTGCTGCTAGAAATCACTTTATCCACAAACGCCATCCGGCCTTTTTTTGTGCTTTCTATATTTTTTTAAATTTGGCACGGCATTTGCATATGATATAGCAAAGAGTTTTAATTATCCAAACTATTGGGGAGAATATAATGGATAATACCAACTATATTGCCTTGTCCCGGCAAATGGCCTTGTGGAAGCAAATGGATACGGTTTCCAACAATATGGCCAATATGAACACCAGCGGGTTTAAGCAGGATGAGGCGGTTTTTACTTCTTATATGATTCAGACGCCGAAGGCCGAAGGGGTAGGCCGGGTGCCGCTGTATTTTACCGAGGATTACGGAACTTATCAGAATTTTGCCGAAGGTCCGATTGTGGAGACCGGCAATACGTTTGATTTGGCTTTGAAAGGTGACGCTTTTTTCAGTGTGGAAACCGATCAGGGCGAAAGATATACCCGCAAGGGCCAGTTTACGCTCAATTCTGACGGTATGCTGGTGACAAATGAAGGATATGCCGTGCTTTCCGAAAACAATGAACCGTTTTTCTTCGCGCCGGGAGAATCTGAGATTTCGATTACCCAGAGCGGCGAGGTTATGACGGAAAACGGGGTTATCGGCCGGTTGAAACTGGTTCGTTTTGCCGATAACCAGAAACTTTTGAAAACGGCGGGAACCATGTTTGAAAATGTCGGCGGAAATGCCATGCGGCCGGCCGGCGATGACGCAGAAGTGATTCAGGGCGCGGTGGAAAAATCCAACGTTCAGCCGATTGTCGAAATGACCAAACTGATTAAACTGCAGCGCTCTTACGAATATGTTCAACAGATGATTGACGAAGAGCATGACCGAATTTCAAACACGATAGAAACTTATGCGCAGCTGGCGTAATTTTGAGGGGGAATAAAATATGAGATCTTTACAAATCGGCGCAACCGGAATGCTGGCTCAGCAGACCAACGTGGACGTTATTTCCAACAACATTGCCAACATGAACACGACGGCTTATACCAAACGCCGGGCCGAATTTAACGATTTGCTTTATCAGAATATCGTGCGTCCGGGGTCACCGTCAACCGCCGACAATAATATTGTTCCTGCCGGTATTCAGCTTGGTTTGGGTGTCCGTACAGCGGCGGTTTACAGAATTACTGACGGCGGCGGTCTGACCAAAACCGACGGAACGCTTGATATGGCTATCCGCGGCCGCGGTTATTTTCAGATTGAGTTGCCGGAAGGAAAAGGCATTGCCTATACCCGCGACGGTTCTTTTCAGCGTAACGGTGACGGTGTTATCGTGACGCATGACGGGTATGTGGTTCAGCCGGAGATTACCATTCCCGACGACGCGGTTGAAATCTATGTCAATGCCTCGGGCGAAGTTTGGGTGACGCAGGACGGCGAAACCGATGAAATTAATGTCGGCCAGCTGGAACTGGCCACTTTTCCGAACGAGGCCGGTCTGGAGGCTATGGGCGACAACCTGTTTTTGGAAACGGAAGCTTCGGGTGCGCCGATTTTGGATAACCCGGATACGGAAGGTTTCGGTTCCATTCTGCAGGGCTATCTGACGACATCTAATGTGAATCCGGTGGTTGAGATTACCGAACTGGTTTCGGCACAGCGCGCTTATGAGATGAATTCCAAGGTTATTTCAACGGCGGATCAGATGCTTAATACCATTAATCAGCTGAGGTAAGATAATGCGTTTGGGGAAGCTTGTCATCATTCTGGGGTTTTTGCTTTCGGTATCCGTGCCGCTGCAGGCTAAGGGCATTGTTCTGACGGAAGATGATGTGTCTGCGGCTTTGGCCCGGGAGTTTGGCGAGCAGGGGTTTGACGGTTCGTTTGAGTTTGAATTTTTCGGCGGACAGACAAATTTTGCGTTGGAAAATGCCAAGGCGGCCAAAATTATGGTTTTTGGTCTGAAAACCGAAGCGGATTCCAATAAGTTTACGGCCAAGGCGGAAATTTTTGCCGACGGCGGCAGCGTTGCGCAGACAACGCTCAGCGGCAAGTATTATACCATGGGCGAGGCCTGGGTGCCGGTGCAGGATTTGGAAAAAGGGACGATATTGACCGACGATATGCTGAAATCTGTTCCGGTGCGGATGAACCGGGTTAAGGCGCTTAACGTTATAGACAAGGCCAAACTGGTCGGCATGCAGGCGCAAAGGGGTTTGAAAGAAGGCAAAATCATTAACGAGAAGGATATCGGTCCGATTGTTATTATGCCTAAGGGAAAAATCGTGACTTCCGTTTATCTGGCAAAGGGAATGCAGATTACGGCTCAGGTTGAGGTTTTGGAAGACGGCGCCAAAGGGCAGACGGTAGAAGTCAGAAACACCAAAAGCGATAAAAAGTTTTATGCCAAAGTGGTGGATGCCGATACGGTTGAAATCAGGGCTGACTGATAGTGAGGGGAGACTATTAACATGAAACGAATTAACCAACATCTTATCCGGGGGACGGCCGTTTTGCTGCTGGCAACATCCTTGTCCGGCTGCGGTATCTGGTCGAAACTGCAGCGGGTGGGCGAAGAACCGCCGTTGACACCGATTGTTAATCCCGTGGAGGCGCAGAATTATCAGCCGGTGTCCATGCCGATGCCGGAAGTTAACACCGCAAAGGGCGGCGCAAATTCTTTGTGGTCTCCGGGAGCCAGCGGATTTTTCAAAGATCAGCGCGCCTCGAAGGTCGGCGATATTATTACGGTTAAGGTGTCGGCCAAAGACAATGCCCTGATGGAAAACGAGATGGAACAGAATCGCGATGACAATAAAGATTCTATGGGGGTCGGGGCTTTGGCAGGTTTTGAATCTTATTTTGATGATTATCTGCCGGATGCCGTTCAACCTTCGGCCATGCTCGATATCAATTCGAATCGCGAGATTTCCGCCGACGGAAAAATCGATCGTCAGGAAAAAATCGAAATGACGATGGCGGCGGTGGTCACGCAGGTTTTGCCGAACGGAAATCTGGTGATTGAAGGCACGCAGGAAATCCGGGTCAGCTATGAAGTGCGTCGGCTGATGGTGCGCGGCATTATCCGCCGGGCGGATATCAGTTCGGATAATACGATTGAATCCAGCAAAATTGCCGAGCTGCGGGTTTCTTACGGCGGGCAGGGTGTTATTTCCGATGTCCAGCAGCCGCGTTACGGTCGGCAGATACTGGATATTCTGGCGCCGTTCTGACGGTAGCCGCAACAAGTTCCCTTATTATTATGTTTCCCCGTTTTTAAGAAAAAATCTCCCCATTTTTTCTTAAAACAGAACAGTTTTTGATTATTGAAAAACTGTTTTCCCCAAGAGGCCTGCCGGAGAATCCCCAAATCCGGCAGGTTTTTTTTATCAGGTGGATTATTGACAAGAAAAGATTTAAATCACGGTTTTTAATGTTATATTAACACCGAAACTTTTATTATATCCGTGTGTATGTCATTTTTTTTAATTTAAATAAGGAATCTATATTATGAATAATGCCAGAAATCAAATTAAGTGCGCCGAGAATGAGGCCCGCGTTCTGATGAATTATGCGATGGCCTTGTCCAAAGCGTCAATGAGCGAGGATAAAAATTACAGATTGCTCGCTCTGGATAATAATTTGAAATTATGGGTTGAGATAGAATCCTCTTTGAAAAGCGCAAAGAATTTGCTTCCCCAAGATATCAAAGACAATTTGCTGAAGCTTTCCAAATATGTGGAAAGAATTACCCTCTCCAAAGGGGTTGATATGAATAAAACGGATTTTGACAGTCTGATTAATATTAATATGCAGATTTCGGAAGGCCTGTTGGAATCGGTTAAAAATTCTCTGGCTAAGGAAGAGGCTTTTTCTTTGCTGAAATGTGCGGTGGATTTGTCCTCGGCGCGCGAAAGCAACAATAAGGCCGAATTGGTTTCTGCGCTGGATAATAATCTGAAACTGTGGGTTTATATTAAGACCATGGCTAATTCCAAAGGGACGGCGCTGCCGCTTGAGACCAGAAACAATCTGCTGAAACTGGCCGAATACGTTTCTTCCAAGACCATTGAACTCGGTCAGAATATGGATAATCTGAACGATAAAGCGCTGGATACCATGATTATGACCAATCTGCAGATTTCGGAAGGCTTAATCAGTAATCAGAAAATTGCATAAGGATTTTTTGCCGAGCATCCCCTCCGGTGGTCCGGAGGGGATTTTTTTTTGAAAAAAAGTCGTTCAGTCTTATGCACACCGGTGGATTGAACGGTTGTAATGTTGATGCAAACCTCTTATAAATGATACTGAGCGTAGAAGGGAGAGAGGAATGCTTTTTTCTAAATTTGAACGGCTGGTTGCGCGGCGTTATCTGCGGGCCAAGCGCAAGGAAGGTTTTATTTCGGTTATTACCGGCTTTGCTTTTACCGGAATTGCGCTGGGCGTGGCAACGCTGATTATCGTGATGTCGGTGATGAACGGTTTTCGCCATGAACTGTTGTCCCGGATTTTGGGAATTAACGGGCATATCGGCATTATGTCTCCCTTAGGATATCCGTTTAACAATTATCAGGAGGCTATTAAGGAGCTGGCGGAAATTGAGCATGTCAGGCAGGTGATTCCCATGATTGAAAATCAGCTGCTGGTGACGGCCGGAAAGGCTGCCGAGGGGGCCATGGTGCGTGGTATCAGCGCCGAGGATTTGTTGAAAAAATCGGTACTCAAAAACGGTCTTCAAGATGTGGATATGGCTGATTTTCACGGTGACAATGTCATTATGGGTATCCGGCTGGCTACTAAGATGGGGGTCGTGCCCGGCGATAAGATTACGCTTATTTCTCCAAACGGAAAAGTGACGGCTTTCGGAACCGTGCCGCGGATGAAGTCTTATCAGGTTATCGGGACGTTTGACGTCGGTATGTATGAATATGATTCCTCTTTTATTTTTATGCCTTTGGAGGCCGCGCAGACTTATTTTGGTCTTAAAGGGGCCGTGACAAATATTGACGTGACGCTTGACGATGATAAGTTGTTGCGGCCGGTACGCCGAACCATTGAGGAAAGTATCGGCGGGATGGGGGCGTATGTCTATGACTGGAAACAGACAAACGCGGCCTTTTTTAACGCAATTGAGGTGGAACGCAACGTGATGTTTATTATTCTGACGCTGATTATTCTGGTGGCGGCATTTAATATTATCACGGGGTTGATTATGCTGGTGAAGGACAAGGGCCGGGATATTGCCGTGCTGCGGACGATGGGGGCAACCAAGGGAATGGTTATGCGTATCTTTTTTATGGACGGTGCGGTTATCGGTTTGGTCGGGACGGCTATCGGTTTGGGGCTTGGCTTGCTGTTTTGCCATAATATTGAGAGTATCCGGCAGTTCTTGCAGCATTTGACCGGGCAGGAATTGTTTTCGGCGGAAATTTATTTTCTGTCAAAGCTGCCGGCTAAAGTTGATGCGGCCGAGGTGACGGCGGTCACGCTTATTTCTTTGTTGTTGTCTTTTGTGGCAACGCTGTATCCGGCTTATCGCGCCGCAAAATTTGATCCGGTGGAGGCCTTGCGCTATGAGTAGTAAAGATACGCCAACTCTTGAGTTGAAAAATATTTACCGCAGTTTTAAACAAGGCGGCCAGACGCTGGAGGTGTTACGCGGCGTTAATCTGGATATTGCCAAAGGAGAAATTGTGGCCTTGCTGGGGCCGTCCGGTTCCGGAAAGTCGACAATGTTGCAAATTGCCGGGCTGCTTGAAAAACCGACCAAGGGTGAAATTTATCTGGACGGGCAGAAGTGCAGCAAACTCGGAGACGCGTTGCGGACATCGCTGCGCCGCGATTATCTGGGTTTTGTTTATCAGTACCACAATCTGCTGCCTGATTTTGATGCGCTGGAAAATGTGATGCTGCCGCAACTGATTGCCGGCGTTGGCGAGCGTAAGGCCAAGGACAGGGCCGGGTGGCTGTTGAAGCGTTTGGGACTTGAAAAAAGACTGAAACACCGGCCGGCGGAGCTTTCCGGCGGTGAGCAGCAACGGGTGGCCATTGCCCGGGCGCTGGCCAATACGCCGAAACTGCTGCTGGCAGATGAACCAACCGGAAATCTTGATCCGAAAACGGCAGAAACCGTGTTTGCCGAGTTATTGTCCATTGTCAGGGAAACGGGGTTGTCGGCTCTGATTGCCACGCATAATTTTGAACTGGCAGATCAGATGGATCGCAAGGTTCGCCTGCAAGACGGGCGGCTGGCCGATATGCGGGCCGCAGCGTTTGCGACGGAAAACAAAAATTTTTATTAAGGAGTGTCTGATGGCGGATATTTTGCGGAAATGGATACAACATCCGGTTCTCAAAGGGCTGAAGCTCGGGATTTTGCTGCAGTTTGGCGGCATGGGACCGATTTGTCTGCTGCTGTTTCAATTAGCGACGGTTTTGCCTTTGCCGGATGTTTTTGCCGGCATTGCGGCGGTGACTTTGGCCGACGCGGTTTATATTCTGGTTTCTTTACTGGGAATAATCGGAATTATTCATCAGGTGAAAAGCACGTCCGAAATTTTTAAAAAAATCAACGGCGCGGTTATTGCTTATCTGGGAATTTCATTTGTTTTGATGAGCCTGACCGAAAGGCCGTCGTATTTTGATTTGTATGATTGGCGGGCGGGAAGCGTTTTTGTCGGCGTTTTGGTGCTGACTATGCTGAATCCGGTGACTATTGTCTGCTATACCGGTGTTTTTAATGCTAAACTGGCAGATTTGAAAATGTCTGTTAAAGATTTGTTTTTCTTCGGTTTCGGGACGCTGTTGTCAACACCGCTGTTTATGACGGCGGTGGTGCTGGTCGGTTCCATGGGCGGTGCTTTTCTGCCGGATATCGTGATTAACGTTATGAATATGATTGTCGGTGTTTTGCTGATTTTGTGGGGTGTTCAATATATTTTTCCGAAGTTTGGCGCCCGGTTTGGTAAGAAGTTGCTGTAAGGCACTCATTTTTTATAGCGTAAAATTTTTAAGTTAAGCATTAATTTGACGGTAATTTGGTTTGATTGGGCGCTTATAAGTTTTTTTTAGAAAAAATGCAAGGGAAAATCAAAAAAGGCTTGCAATTCGGAGATTTAAATTGTATAACCCCTGCTGAATAGAGTGGTCCGGGCTAATCGGCATGCCTGGCGACTCCTGAAAAATCCGATGATTACAAAATTAAGAAAGGGATTAAAATGCCTAAATTGAAAACCAAAAGTTCGGTCAAAAAGCGCTTCAGCGTGACTGGTACCGGCAAATTGAAGAGAAATTATGCGTACAAAAGACACTGCCTCTTCTGCAAAACCCAGAAAATGAAAAGACAAGCCCGCGGCACGACTTTGCTTGCCAATGTCGATGTTCAGATTGTTAAGAAATTTTTACCGTATTTGTAGGGAGAAGATAGATGTCACGTATTAAAAGAGGTGTTACCGCACGTGCCCGCCATAAAAAAGTTTTGAATATGGCGAAAGGCTACAGAGGACGTTCCAAGAACGTTTTCAGAGTAGCGATTGAAAAAGTTGAAAAAGCTTTACAGTATGCTTACCGCGACAGAAGAGTCAGAAAAAGAAATTTCCGTGCTCTGTGGATTCAGCGTATTAATGCCGCATCCCGTCTGCATGACATGACTTATTCCCGATTTATGAGCGGGCTCGCCAAAGCCGGTATTGAGCTCGATCGTAAAGTGTTGGCCGATATCGCTGTTAAAGAGCCCCAGGCTTTTGCCAAGCTGGTAGATTCTGCCAAGGCTGCTCTTAAATAGTTTATCGTCGACGGCAGGCAAAAAAGTTTTTGCTTTGCGTGTTCTCAAGATAAAAATAAAAAAACGGAAAAGATTAAAGAGTCGCTCCTGGCGGAGAGGCTCTTTAGCTTTTTAAACAAAGAGCCGGGTGCAATTAATCTGAATGGAAAGTGATGAAAAATGGAAAATACAGAAGCTATAAAAACAGAGTTGCTGGCGGAAATCGCCAAGGCCGAAACATCTAAGGCTTTAGAGGAAATAAGGGTATCGGCGCTGGGTAAGAAAGGAAAAATTACCGAATTGATGAAGGGGCTGGGGGCCTTGTCCGCGGAAGAGAAAAAAGAGGCGGGAAAAACGCTCAATGTTTTGAAAAACGATGTTGAGAAAGCTCTGGAAGAAAAGAAAGTTTCGCTCGAGGTTGCGGAAATGAAGCAAAAGCTTGAGGCAGAACGGGTGGATGTGACGCTTCCCATTCGTCCGGAGAAACAAGGTCGGATTCATCCGGTCAGTCAGATTTATGAAGAAGTTGTTGCTATTTTCGGGCAGATGGGCTTTGAGGTTGCCGAGGGTCCGGATATCGAGGATCAATTCCATAATTTTAACGCTTTGAATACGCCGGCCAATCATCCGGCACGGCAGATGCAGGATACGTTTTATATTCCCAATCCGGACAGTACCGATTTTGACGATAGTTATGTGGTGCGGACTCAGACGTCTTCCGTGCAGATACGCACCATGGAAGCACAGCGTCCGCCTATCAGAATTATTGCGCCGGGCCGTACTTATCGTTCGGATTACGACGCGACGCATACGCCGATGTTTCATCAAGTGGAAGGGCTGGTGATTGACAAGAATATTACCATGGCTCACCTTAAAGGATGTCTGTATGATTTTGTGAAAGCGTTTTTTGAGCTTGACGAACTTCCGGTACGGTACCGGCCGTCTTATTTTCCGTTTACCGAACCTTCGGCAGAAATGGATATCGGCTGTAAAAAGACCAAAACCGAGCTTAAAATCGGTGCCGGAGATTCCTGGCTGGAAATTTTGGGTTGCGGTATGGTGCATCCGAATGTTTTGCGCGCGGGCGGTATTGATCCTGACGAATATCAGGGATTTGCTTTCGGGGTCGGGATGGATCGGCTGGCCATGCTTAAATACGGAATTCCGGATTTGCGGATGTTTTTTGATTCAGATATACGCTGGCTTAAACATTATGGCTTTGTACCGCTTGACCATGCGTCAATGACCGGCGGGCTCAGCAATAACGGCGGTTCGGCAAGATAGGAGGATTGAAAGATGAAATTTACGCTATCGTGGTTAAAAGAGCATCTGGATACAACCGCAACGGTTGACGAGATTGCCGAAACGCTGACCAAAATCGGTTTGGAAGTCGAAGAAGTTTTTAATCCGGCCAACAGGTTAGGCGGTTTTGTTACAGCAAAAGTTGAAACTTATGAACGTCATCCGGATTCAGACCATTTGGGACTGCTGACGGTGGATACCGGTAAGGAGAAGCTGCAGGTCGTCTGCGGTGCGCCGAATTGCCGCCAAGGGCTGGTGGGTATTTTTGCTCCGGTCGGCGTTGTGATTCCGTGCTATAATGAAGTCTTGAAAGTCGGTAAAATCCGCGGCGTGGAGAGTTTCGGCATGATGTGTTCCGAGAAAGAACTCTGCATCGGAGAAGATCATAACGGCATTATTGAACTTCCGGGCGATACCCAAATCGGTTTGCCGGCGGCTGATGTTTTGGCTATTGATCCGGTTTTTGACATTTCGATTACGCCAAACCGGGCGGAATGTCTCGGGGTGCGGGGTGTGGCCAGAGATTTGGCCGCGGCCGGTCTGGGGAGTTTAAAGCCGTTGAAAATTTCCAGAAAAAACGGTGGTTTCCAGAGTCCCGTTAAGATTAAAGTTGAAGATTTTGACGCCTGTCCGGTTTATGTCGGGCGTTATATTCGCAATGTTAACAACAAGGCAGAAACCCCGAAATGGATGAAAGACCGGCTGACGGCTATCGGGCTGCGGTCAATTTCTCCGCTGGTCGACGTTACCAATTATATTAATTATGATATGGCGAGGCCGCTGCATGTTTTTGACGCGGACAAACTGAAAGGCGATATCTGCGTGCGGATGGCGCATGAAGGGGAAAAGTTTGTGTCTCTTGAGGAAAAAGAGTACGCATTGGACAGCAAATCTCTCGGTATTTGTGATGAGGAGGGTATTCAGTGTCTGGGCGGTATTATGGGGGGCAGCGAAAAAGGCTGTTCTCCTGAAACACGCAATGTTTTTCTTGAATGCGCGTTGTTTAAACCCGAATGTATTGCCCGTACCGGCCGCCATTTCCAGATTGATTCGGATTCCCGTTATCGTTATGAACGCTGGGTCGATCCCAAATCAAACGTTTTGGGTTCTGATTATGCGACGCAGCTGATTTTGGATATCTGCGGAGGAGAAGTTTCGGAAGTGATGATTGAAGGTTCGGAAGACGTGGCGCCCCGGGTTGCTTATCTTCGCCCCGAAAGAATGAAATCTTTTGCGGGCATTGATGTCCCCAAAGATAAAATTGTTGAGATTTTAGATAAACTCGGTTTTGAAACGTCTGAAGAAAACGGCAAAATTAAGGCTGTTTCACCGACATGGCGCGGTGATATCGACGGTGAACAGGATTTGATTGAAGAAATCGTGAGAATGATCGGTCTGGATAAAATTCCGGCCGAGACTTTGCCGCATGACAAGTTTCCGAAACAAATTTTGACACCGGCTCAACAGCGGCTTGTAACCGTTCGTCACGAATTGGCCAACCGGGGAATGTTGGAAACGGTGACCTGGAGTTTTACGGATTCCACCAAGGCTTATTGTTTTCGTGAAAAAAACAAAGTAGAACGCGTGCGTCCGGGAATTATGCTTTGCAATCCGATAACGACGGAGTTGAATGAGATGCGTCCGTCGCTGCTGCCTAATTTGCTTCTGGGATTAAAAAGCAATATCAGCCGCGGGTTGGCAGATGTTTCGTTGTTTGAGGTCGGGCCGGAATTTTACGGTTGCCGTCCGGGAGAACAGCAGACAGTTGCGGCCGGTATTCGTTCCGGTATGACCTCGAAAAAATTCTGGTATGGCGAAGAACGGGGTTTTGATGTTTTTGATGTCAAAGCTGATGCTCTGGCAGCCGTTGCCGCGGCAAATGGTCCTTTTGAAAATGCGCAAGTTGTTGCGGAAGCTCCGGAATATTATCATCCGGGGCGCAGCGGGGCTTTGCGTTTGGGCAAAAATGTCATTGCTTATTTTGGTGAAATCCATCCCCAGATTTTGCGCCTTTTCGGTATTAAACAGCGGGTGATGGCATTTGAGGTTTATCTTGATAATATTCCGTTACCGCGCGCAGGACATGATAAAGCTCGCAAAAAGCTTGAATTGTCGCAATTCCAACCGGTTGATAAGGATTTGGCTTTCATTGTCGATAAAACGGTTAAGGCCGTTGACGTGATTGTTGCCGCGCGGAATGCCGATCGTACTTATATCAGCGATGTCAGGGTTTTTGATGTTTATGAAGGACAAAATCTTCCGGAAGGCAAGAAATCTCTGGCGCTTTCGGTTACTTTCCAGCCGAAGGAGGCTACTTTCAGCGACAAAGATATTGAGGTGTTGATGAATAAGGTCATTGTGGAGGTTGGCAAGAAGACCGGCGGAATTCTCCGCGACTGAATGTCTTGGAACCGGTATAAAAAGGTCTGCTGCGGCAGGCCTTTTTTTTGTAACAAGAAAACAGCCCTCGTAAAGAGGGCTGTTTTGGTGTTGTTCAAAGCACTTATTCGGCAACTTTGAATTCGGCCATGTGTTCCAGAAGCGAACGTTTTTCGTTAACGTTTTCCTGAGCTTTATTGACCAGGTTTTCGTAACGTTCCGGATTTTGTTTGTTGACAATCTGGAACCGGGTTTCGTTGGCCATATATTCGGCCAGCGGTTTGGTCGGCGCTTTAGAATCCAACATCAACGGCGCTTTGCCTTCCTTGATGTTTTCCGGATTGTAGCGGTACAGCGGCCAAGAACCGGATTCAACGGCTGCCTTTTGGTGGCTCAGACCGTCTGCCAGGTTGAAGCCCTGAGCAATACAGTGTGAGTAGGCAATGATAATGGACGGGCCGTTATAAGCTTCGGCTTCGTTCATGGCTTTGATAACCTGGGCATCATTGGCGCCAAAAGCAACCTGAGCAACATAAACATTGCCATAAGACATGGCAATCATGGCCAAATCTTTCTTCGGCAGAGATTTTCCTGCCGTTGCGAATTTAGCCGAAGCGCCCATCGGGGTGGCTTTGGACTGTTGGCCGCCGGTGTTGGAGTAAACGCCGGTATCCATGACCAGAATGTTGATGTTTTTGCCCGAGGCAATAGCGTGATCCAGACCGCCGAAGCCGATGTCATAGGCCCAGCCGTCGCCGCCCAGAATCCAAACTGACTTTTTAATCAGATAGTCAGCCAGTTTATCAAGATGCTTGGCTTCTTCGCTGTTGATGCCGGCCAGTTTTTCGCGCAGCTGTTTTACCAGATCGCGCTGAGCGTCAATTTCAATATCGGTTGACTGCGGGTTGGCAAGAATTTTTTCTACCAATTCAGCGCCGATTTTGTCTTTGAGGCCTTCCAACAAAGCTTTGGCAAAACCTGTTTGCTGGTCAATTGAAAATCTCATACCCAGACCAAACTCGGCATTGTCTTCAAACAAGGAGTTTGCCCAAGCAGGACCATGGCCTTTTTCATCTTTGGCATAAGGCGTGGTCGGCAGGTTGCCGGAGTAAATGGAGGAACATCCGGTTGCGTTGGCGACAACCATACGATCGCCGAACAGCTGGGTCAGCAGTTTGACATACGGCGTTTCACCGCAGCCTGCGCAGGCGCCGGAGAATTCAAACAACGGCTGAATCAGCTGGGTTGTTTTCGGCAGGTTCTTGGCAACTTCTGTCCGTTTTACATAGGGCAGGGTTTCAAAGAACTTCCAGCAGGCTTTCTGCTCGTCCAGATGATTTTCGATATGATCCATGTTAATGGCTTTGCGTTCCGGATTGGCCTTGTTTTTGGCCGGGCAGGCGGATACGCAGATACCGCAGCCGGTGCAGTCTTCAGGAGACATTTGCCAGATGAACTGTTTGCCGGCGAATTCTTTGCCTTTGTAAGGAGCAGATTTGAAACCGGCCGGAGCGTTCTTCAATTCTTCCTCGGAGGCAACTTTCATGCGGATGACACCGTGCGGGCAGACCAGAGAGCACTTGCCGCACTGAATACAGGTATCGGGATCCCATACCGGAATTTCGGTGGCAATGCAGCGTTTTTCATACTGCGTGGTGCCGGTCGGCCATGTGCCGTCAACAACTTTTTCAAAAGCGGATACCGGCAGTTCGTTACCGCGGTCGGCAATGATTTCGCCGGTCACTTTCTGGATGAATTCCGGAGCATCGGCCGGAACCGGCAGATTGCGATGGAATGTTGACGTTACATTGGACGGGTATTCAACTTTGTGCAGATGAGCCAATGAGGCATCAACGGCGGCAAAGTTCTTTTGAACAATGGCATCGCCTTTTTTGCTGTAAGTTTTTTTGATGGCGTTTTTAATCTGAGCGATGGCTTCATCTTTGGGCAAGATGTTGGAAATCGCAAAGAAGCAGGCCTGCATGATGGTATTGATGCGCTGACCCATACCGGTGTCGCGGGCTACTTCAACAGCGTTGATGGTGTAGAAATTGAGCTTTTTGGCAATGATTTCTTCCTGGACCTCAATCGGCAGTTTGTCCCAGACTTCCTCGGCGCTGTAGGGCGCGTTCAGCAGGAAGGTGGCTCCCGGTTTGGCAATCTTCAGGATGTCCACTTTGGCCATAAACGGAAACTGGTGGCAGGCAACAAAGTCCGCTTTGTTAATCAGGTAAGCGGCTTTAATCGGATTGTCTGAAAAACGCAGGTGAGATGTGGTCATGGAACCGGATTTGCGGGAATCGTAAACGAAGTATCCCTGACCGTATTTGCCGGCGTCTTCGGCAATGATTTTAATGGAGTTTTTGTTGGCTCCGACCGTGCCGTCGGCGCCCAGGCCGAAGAATACGGCGCGAACGACATCCTTTCCTTCAGTGTCAATATCGTCACTGTAAGGCAGAGAGGTCTTGTTGACATCGTCGTTGATACCGACGGAAAAACCGTTAATCGGTTTGGCGGAAGCTCCGTTATCATAGACGGCGCGAACCATGCCCGGCGTGAATTCTTTGGAAGACAGACCGTAACGGCCGCCCAGAATGCGCGGCATGGTGGCGATTTCGCCGTTGGCGTGCGCCTGAGTCATCGTGGCTACGACATCCAGGTACAACGGTTCGCCGATGGAACCGGATTCTTTTGTACGGTCAAGAACATTGACAACTTTGACCGAAGCCGGCAGGGCTTTTACAAAAGATTTTGACGGGAACGGACGGTACAGACGGACTTTCATCAAGCCGACTTTGTAGCCGTTGTTGTTCAGATAGGTAATGGCTTCGTCAACGGTTTCGGCACCGGACCCCATGATAACGATAACCTGTTCGGCATCGGCCGGGCCAACGTATTCAACGGTCTTGTACTGACGGCCGCTGATCTTGGCGAACTTGTCCATTTCTTCCTGAACAATTTCTTCAACTTTGTTGTAGAAAGGATTGGCTGCTTCACGTCCCTGGAAAAATACATCGGGGTTTTGAGCCGTTCCGCGGATGACCGGTTTTTCCGGGCGCAGAGCATGTTCGGCGTTGAAGGTGTAATCGACGCCTTCCAGCATGGCGCGCAAGTCGTCATCCGACAATACTTTGATTTTTTTGATTTCGTGAGATGTGCGGAAACCGTCAAAGAAGTGCATGAACGGTACGCGGGAACGCAGTGTTGAAGTCTGCGCAATGGCGGCAAAATCATGAGCTTCCTGAACGGAGTTTGAACACAACATGGCAAAACCGGTCTGGCGGCAGGACATAACGTCAGAATGGTCGCCGAAAATAGACAGGGCATGGTAAGCCAGTGAGCGGGCGGCAACATGCATGACGAACGGCGACAATTCACCGGCGATTTTATACATGTTGGGTATCATCAGCAGCAAGCCCTGAGAAGCCGTGAAGGTCGTGGTTAAGGAACCGGCCTGGATTGATCCGTGGCAGGCACCGGCCGCACCGGCTTCCGACTGCATTTCCTGAACTTCGGGAATAACGCCCCAGAGGTTTTTCTGTTTGGCGGCAGACCACGCATCTGCCCATTCTCCCATCGGTGACGACGGGGTAATCGGGTAAATAACGCAGACTTCGTTCATGCGGTGGGCAACGGAAGCAGCGGCTTCGTTACCGTCCATCATTTTCATTTTAACTTCTGACATATTTTATCCTTAGTTAAAGTTAACACAAAAAAAAGCCCGGGATCAGACTGTTTTATGCCTGATCTGCCGGCTTTCGTTTTAAATAGAATCTTTCTGTATTTCTATGCGCGTTTTTATAGCACTTTATTTTTTTTAAATCCATAAAAAAAGCGGATAAATGCTTAAAAATGTGAATATTCCGGCTTGTTTGGCACAACGGAATTTTTCTTCTGGACAAAAGGGACAAAAAGTGCTAAAGCAGATTATCAAAATCAGATTATTAACTAAAATTATTAAGGGTTATGAGTAAAACTACATTTATTGTCTGCTGCGTTGCAGCGCTTGTGCTTGTTTGGTTTGCCGGTTTTCTGATTTATAAATTCCGGCGCGGTTTTAAATTTTTTAATTTGTGTGCCGACAGAAGAAAGGCCGCCGTTTCGCAAAATGTTGCCGAAGCCGGTGAACCGCCGCAGTCTGTTTCCGACGGTGCCGCGGTTTCTGAAAATGTTTCCGGCCGTGCGGCGGAAAACCATCCGGCGGCAGAGGTATCAAAACCAATACCGGCATCCGGTGACGTTCCTCTTCCTTTTTTGAGGGGCGAGGCGTTATGGCAATGGTGGGCGTTGCATACCGGTCAATGGGAGGCGCCCGAAACGGTCGTTGTTCAGGCGGCCGAGCTGCTTTGTCGGGAGCAGGCGGAGGAATTATGCTGCCGCTACCAGAAAGAGCATCCGCAGCTGTATGACGGTATTTTCCGCTGGAAAAACTGGCGTGATCATGCCGATGTGTATGCCCGGGTTGTCGGGATGCGTTTGGAAGTTTTGCTGCGCAAGGCCGGTAAGCTGAAGCGCTGAAAGTTATTTTTTTGAAAAGAGCCGGGAAAGTCCGGCTTTTTTTGTGCAAGAAAATTTGACGGAGACGGATAGCGTTTGACATTAAGCGATAATCCCTTTACAAATATAAACAGTTTGTAATTACGGAGGGACTGTTATGAAAAAATCTGTTTTAGGTGTTATGGCTGCCGCTATTTTGCTGGGCGGCTGTTCCGGAAATTATATTGAAGTCGGCACAAATGCTTCGGCCAAGGCCAAAATGCGTGCCTGCATGATGGATGAGGCAAACGCCAAATTCCGGGCCGGAACTTTGTTTGCGCAGGGAATAAGCGAAACCGCCGACGAACTGGTTAATACCTGCCTTAAAAAGCTGGCTTTGCAGGCTGCCGGAATCAGTGAGGAATCGCAATCTACCGCCGAGACGATTATCTCTAATTTGAAAAATCTCGGAACAGCGTCAAATTAGGTTGGAGTTTTGTAAAAAACGCGGTCTTAGGACCGCGTTTTTTTTGTAACAAGAAAACTACCGGCTAGGCCGGTAGTTCCAAAGAGCTTATAGCTTTACAGCAAAAAAACTCCTTTGCTAGAATAAAGGTGACGGTCTGGCAACTGTCAAATAAAAAGCAAA
>CALXLC010000025.1 GCA_944389095.1 uncultured Alphaproteobacteria bacterium | reverse complement strand
CGGCGGTGCGTTGCGCTGCTGGCTGCAATAAGAAAAGGAGAAAGACGATGAAAAAAGAAATATTGGCCGCCGCAGCCGTAAGCGGCAGTCTGCTGATGATTTCGGGGGCATGGGCGCAGACCTGCGTGACGCCGCCATCCTGCGAAGAACTCGGCTATACCAAGTCGGCTTCGGATTGTGAGGGAATGGAAAGCCTGCTGTGTCCGTTTGACAAGTCCAAATATTACTGCGTGGATGTCGCCGGCTCACCGGCCAATGCCGCGCCGGGCATGATTCTTTATTCCGACGGAACGGTGTCCGAAAACGTCGTCTCCGGAAAAACTCCCGTCGGCGTGGTGGCTTATGTTGCCGGTTCGACGAGGCTTGCCGTAGCACTGGAGGAAGTCCAAAACTTGCGATGGTGTTCTCCGAGTTCCACTGATTGTTCTGATATTTCTTGTTTGGCTAATTACCTAGATCCGAGGGAAAGTGGAGGCTCTCCAGAATATGACGAGGCCATTTCAGATTTTAGCGGTCCGGAGAATACACAATGTATCATCCATACCACGGGAGATTTTCCTGCGGCAGAGTATTGTAATTCCTATAAACCTGTATCAAAAGGCATCGGTTCAAGCGGCTGGTATCTTCCCGCAGTAGGAGAATGGAATGGGATGTTGTTTTATATTGATAATATAAACCAAAGTTTGCAAAAATTATCTCGGACAGTATTAGGTGAAGAAAATGAATATTGGACTTCTTCCGAAGGCTTTCCTGCTACTAAGGCATGGGTAGCATTGGGGAGTACTAAATATACTAATTGGGTAAGCCTTAGCGGCAAATCGTTTCCTTATATAGTTCGCTGTTTTATAACCTTTTAAGAAATAAAGGCTTACCTGCTGTAAGAAGCTTCGATGATACGGTTTTTGCGTAATTCGTCCAAATCGAAATTGGCTTTCAGGTTAAGCTGCGGTGCCACGGCTTCAATAATTTTGGCCGCGGTCGGAACGGTATTCCACCCGGCGGTTACAAAACCCCAGGTTTCTTTGAGGGGCTGCGGCTCATCAAGCATGACAATCAGCGCATATTTTGGGTCGGAAATCGGAAAAGCCGAAACAAAAGTTGTCCGAACTTTTTTATTGACGTATTTGCCTTCGTCAGAGAGCTTGTTGGCGGTTCCGGTCTTTCCGGCAACCTCATAACCGGGAACATTGGCGCGTTTGCCCGATCCGTCGGTAACCACCAGCCGCATCAGCTTGCGCATTGCCAGAGAAGTGTTAAACGACAAAATACGATGTCCCTCGGCGTCTTTGGGGTTATTCTTAATCAGAGTCGGGTTGTGATAAATGCCGCCGTTGATTACGGCCGAATAACCGGTAATAACATGCAGCGGAGATACTGCCAGTCCGTATCCGAAAGCCACCGTCGCAATGGTGCCCTCGCTCCACCGGCTGGGGAAAATCGGCTGGCCGCGCTCAGCGACTTCTATGCCGAGTTTTTCAAAAAAGCCGATTTTTTCCAAGAAGTTGCGTTGTTCACCGCCGCCGACTTTCAGCGCCATTTGCGCCGAACCGATGTTGGAGGAGTAAACCAGAATTTCCGGAACCGACAGCCAGCGGTTTTCGCCCCGGTAATCTTTGATGGTGTTATATTTGAGCTTTAACGGCTGCGTCGCATCAAAACGGTCGGCCAGCTTGACCTTGCCGCTCTCCAAAGACATGGCGGTGTTAAAAATTTTCAAAACCGAACCGGGCTCATACACGCCTTTTGTCGCCATGTTAAAAAAGGCGCGTTTGTCTTTAACGCGGTTGGTGTTGGGATCATAATCCGGCAGCGAAACCATGGCGATGATTTCACTGGTATTGACATCCATTAAAATCGCCGTGGCGCCGAGAGCGTTGAATTTTTCCATACCGGCTTTAAGATGTTCGCGTACGGTGTCCTGAATGCCGACGTCGACAGAAAGCATCAGCGGAATATTTGACTGGTGCAGACGCTCGTCCATGGCCTTTTCGATGCCGGAAATGCCGACATTGTCAATGTTTGTGGCGCCGATGATATGGGCAAACAGGTTTTTGTGCGGATAAACGCGTTTTTCACCGTTTTCAAATTCAAGCCCCGGAATTCCCAGATAATTAATTTGATATTGCTGCGACGGGGTCAGGTTGCGTTTCAGATATACAAAACTTCCTTTGCCGGTAAGCTTTTTGTAGGTCTCCTGCAAATCAAGTTCCGGCAACACCTGCACCAACTCTCGCGCGGCCCGTTTGGCGTCAAGAATTTTTCTGGGATTGGCATAAAGATTGACGGTCGGCAGCGAGGTGGCGATAATGGTACCGTTGCGGTCCAGAATGTCGGCACGCCGGATATTGCTCTGAACACTGGCCCGGGCGGTATGGGTGTCATCATCAAACAGGTTGGGAACGATGCAAAGGTCAAACAAGCGAAAACTGATGACCAGATAAACGGCCGCAAAAGCAACCACGGCGGCCAACAGGCGGTTTTTACAGACGGCAAGCGGGTCTTTCTCGCAGGAAAAGCTGCTGAAAGAAGTTTTTTTATCTATTTTTATTTCTTCCCCGGGAAGATAAAAATCTTCCTCTTTTTTGGAAAAATACTTTCCTGCCATTTCTGCCCATTCATTAGTTATACTGACTAACGCCGGGCATTCGTAAGCTTTTTCAGCTCCTTGTTCTGCTCGGCATAGGTCGAAATATTCTTGCGAGCGGCAATCCTTCTCGATTCGCCGTTTTCATAATTAAATGGTAACGCAGAATAGTTAATAATTTGTTCAGCGCGGACCGGATTCAGGTCAATATGTTTATGAACCAGACGCCGCAGCCGCGAAGGATTGTTAAGATGAGACCACTCGGCCTTGAGAACATGAATGGTTTTGATGTCGTCCTGAATGTTGCGGTTAATGGCATTCAGCTCGTTTTCAAGTTCCTGAACCTTGTTTTTCATCACCAGAGAACTGAAGCCGATAAGGCAGGGCAGGGCAATCCACAGGGCGATAGTTGCTAATTTTGTACCATTCATTTTGTTCAAACTCCTTCTTGAATTTGAGTCATAATTTAACGGCATAACGCAGTTTGGCGGAACGCGAACGCGGATTCTTTTCAATCTCGTTCTGAGAAGGCAGAATGGCTTTGGAGCATTCACAAAAAACAACGTTATCGGTTGTTGCGGCGGCAGGCAGATAGCGTGAAACGTGGCTTTGTCTGCCGGCTTTTTGTTTCATAAAGTTTTTAACAATGCGGTCTTCCAGCGAGTGAAAGTCCACCACGACCAGCCGCCCGCCCGATGTCAGACGGTCGGTTGCCCCGGCCAGACCTTTTTCCAGTTCGCCGAGTTCGTCATTAACGGCAATCCGCAGAGCCTGAAAAGTCCGCGTCGCCGGATCAATGGCATGCGGCGTCCGACGAATGACCGAATAAATAATCGTCGCCAGTTCCGTTGTCGTGACAATCGGAGCCGTTTTACGGTGTTCGACGATTTTGCGGGCAATTGCGCGGGACTTGCGTTCTTCCCCGTATTGATAAATCAGGTCGGCCAGTTCTTCTTCCGGCAGGGTATTGACCAAATCTGCCGCACTTGTTCCGGTTTGTGACATTCTCATATCCAACGGCGCCTCTTTGCTGAAAGAAAAGCCGCGGCCGGCTTCATCCAGTTGCATGGAAGAAACGCCGATATCAAAAACCGCTCCGTCGATGGTTTCGGAAACCAACGCCGAAAAATCGCCGAAACGGCCGGGGCGGAATTCAAAGCGGCCGTCAAAACGTTTGGTCAGGTCATCGGCCCGACCCCGGACGGACGGATCGCGGTCAAGCGCAATTACCCGGCAGTCTGCGGCCTCCAGAATGGCTTCGCTGTATCCGCCGTTGCCGAAAGTGGCGTCGACATACAAACCGCCGTTGCGCGGAGCCAGAGACTGCAGAACTTCTGGAAGCATAACCGGAAAATGTTTTTGAAAATCAATGCTCATTTTTCGCCCTCCGTCTGCGGTTTCAGGGAGGGACGATTTTTGAGGACTTCGGCGCGGATACGGGCTTCTTCTTTTTCCCAGTTTTGCGGATTCCAGATTTGAAATTTCCGCCCTTTGCCGACAAAAACGGCGGCATCGGTAATTTGAGCGTGTTTCAAAAGTTTTTCCGACAGCATGATACGCCCGGTCGAATCAAAAGGATAGCGTTTGGCATCGCCGAAAATCAGATTGGTCAGGTTGTCCTGGGTTTCCGAAAAAAAGTCGAGCGAATTTTCCATATCGCTGGCCAGCTTGTCGAGCAGGTCTTCAAGACAGCCTTCAATACACGGTGCGCTGAGGCTGCGGTAGCAGACAATTTCGCTTGACGATTCTTTAACGATTGCGCGGTAGTCTGAGGGAAGGGAGACGCGGCCTTTGGCATCTACCTTGTTAGAAATCGTGTCCATAAACAAAAATGTTTTGCGCACTTTTAGAATCCCTCAAAAATCCTCTGTTACTTATGGTATAACATGGGATAATATGGGAATCAATGGGAAAATTTAGTAATTTGTTAACTGTTCGTAGTTTGTTCGATATCTTTTTTCTCCGATTCGCTTCAACCTTAGGCCCGGCCTAAGGTTTAGAAAATAAAAAAATTTGGGATATTTTTTTTATTTTGTGAACAATGACAAAGAGCTTGCAATCTGAAGCGGAAGCGTATATCCTCAATCTTCGTAAGGCGGCCGGATAGCTGCGCTGCGGAAAGGAACATCCGCGGGTGAGGAAAGTCCGGGCTTCAAGAGAACAAAGCACCAGATAACGTCTGGCTGGAGCAATCCAAGGGAAAGTGCCACAGAGACATACCGCCCGGCTACATGCCGGGTAAGGCTGAAAAGGCGAGGTAAGAGCTCACCGCAAAAATGGCAACATTTTTGGCAAGGCAAACCCTGTTTGATGCAAGACCAAATTAGGGGTGTTTAAGTGCCGGGAATTTTTTTCTGGCAAACTAAACAATTTAAGGAGCGTTCTCTCTCCTCTCCAGAGGTGGGTCGCGATGAGCCGCGCAGCGATGCCCGGCCCAGATGAATAGCTATCGTCCCGGTTTTCCGGGATACAGAACCCGGCTTATAGGCTGCCTTGCTGTTTTGATAATTTTTGGAGGTTGGGCATGCAACAGCATACTTTGTCGCAGGAGGTTATTATCAGGGGGATCGGGCTGCATTCCGGCTGCGACAGCATTTTGACGCTGAAACCGGCGCCTGTCGGTCATGGTATCGTATTCAGACGGGTGGATTTGCCTGACAAACCTCAAATTCGGGCGCTTTATTCAAATGTTGTCGACACCCGCAATTGCACCTGCCTGGGGGACGGGGCCGGCAATGTCGTGTCGACGGTGGAACACCTGATGGCGGCGTTGGCGGTTTTGGAAGTGGATAATGTTTTGATAGAGATTAATAATCAGGAAACGCCGATTATGGATGGCTCCGCCCTGCCGTTTTTTCGGGCGTTGCAAAAGGTCGGCACCGTTGCGCAGGAGGCGCCCAGAAAATATCTCCGGTTGCTCCGCCCCGTTGAGTTTGTCGATGAAAAAGGCAATCGCATTAAAGCCGAGCCTTCTGATGATTTTGAAGTGCATTTTGAGATTGAGTTTCCGTCAAAAATTGTCGGACATCAGGAGTTT
The DNA here is from genome assembly GCA_944389095.1 of uncultured Alphaproteobacteria bacterium. GTDB lineage: Bacteria > Pseudomonadota > Alphaproteobacteria > RF32 > CAG-239 > CAZU01. The sequence continues at coordinate 50,781 of CALXLC010000025.1, read as the reverse complement.
TCCGGGAGGATTACGCCCGAGATTTTTGCCGCCGAAATTGCGCCGTGCCGCACGTTTTGCGAAAAATATCAGGTCGATTATCTGCAGTCAATCGGCCTTATCAAAGGAGGATCTCTGGACAACGCGATTGTTCTCGACGGTGAAAAAATCCTGAATCCCGGCGGTTTCCGGGTTGAAAACGAGTGCGTCAATCACAAAGTCATTGATGCCGTCGGTGATATGTACACATCGGGATATCCGCTGCTGGCCAAAATCACGGCGGAAAAAACCGGACATTTTCATAATAACGAACTGTTAAAAAAGATTTTTGCCGATGAGGCCAATTATCGGATAGTTTAAGGAGTTGTCATGAAAAAACATATTTTATGGCTTTTGGTTCTTGTTTTTGCGCTGGGAGGCTGCGGGACAACGCCGGAAGAAACAGAAAGCGTCAAAACCGCCGAGCAGTTGTACAACACCGGCTATAAGCAGTTGGAAAAAACATCTTACGCCAAAGCCGCCGAAACTTTTGAACAGATAGAGCTTGAGCATCCCTATTCCAAATGGGCTGTCAAAGCCAAATTGATGGGGGCTTATGCCTATTACAAAGACCAAAAATATGACGACGCCGTCTTGAGTCTGGACCGCTTCATCAAATATCATCCCGGCAACAAAGACATTGCTTATGCTTATTACATGAAAGGCTTGTGCTATTACGAACAGATTGTCGGTGTGGAAAAAGACCAGAACAATACCAAGTTGGCGTTGCAGGCATTTCGCCAGGTTATTGCCCGCTTTCCCGACACGGAATATGCCCAGGATGCCAAAGTCAAAATGGATTTGATTTTTGACCACCTTGCCGGGCAGGAGATGGAAATCGGCCGCTACTATCTGAAGCAAAAGAATTATCTTTCGGCGCTCAATCGTTTTTCCGTCGTGGTCAACCGCTTTCAAACCACGCCGCAGATTGAAGAAGCTCTGTACCGTCAGGTTGAAATTTACAAAATCCTCGGTTTGAATAAAGAAGCGGAGGATGCGGCCAAAGTTTTGGATCACAATTATCCCGACAGCAAATGGAATCGCGCGGCGCAAAAACTTCTGAAATAACGGACTTCAAACAATGCTTCAGTCGCTTTCCATACGCAATGTTGTTCTGATTGACAAGCTGGATATTGATTTCCGGCCGCATTTGAGTGTTTTGACCGGAGAAACCGGCGCGGGCAAATCTATTTTGCTGGATTCTTTGGGGCTGGTTCTCGGCAAACGGGCCGAAACTTCGCTAATCCGTCAGGGAGAGGACAAGCTGAGCGTCACTGCCGTATTTGACGCCGAACCGAACAACGCGCCGCTTCAGGAACTGTTATCCGAAAATGAATTGGATGCCGGGGAAGAAATCATCATCAAAAGAGTTTTGAACCGCGACGGCAAAGGCAAAATATTTTTTAATGACCAGCCGATAAGCGCCAAGCTGCTCAAAGATATCGGCAAGTATCTGGTCGAAATTCACGGCCAGTTTGATAATCAGGGCTTGCTGAATCCGGCCAATCATCGCGATGTCCTGGATGCGTACGGCAATTATTCCGAACTCCGGCGCAAAACGGCGGAAACTTACCGGGAGTACCGGCGGGCGGTTTCGACCCGGGCGCAGGCCGAAGCGGATATCAGCCGGGCCAAAGCGGACGAGGATAATCTCCGCCATTGGGTGCGCGAGTTGGAAAACATTGCGCCGCGCCGCGGAGAAGAGGCCGAACTGCAACAGCGCCGGCAGGAACTGATGAATGCCGAAAAAATTATCGAAAGCCTGAATTACGCTTACGCCGCATTAACGCAGGGGGCGGATGTGCAGTCTGCGCTGCGCCAGGCCCAGTCGGCGGTAGACAAGGCCAATCGGCATGTTGACGGCAAATATGATGAAATTTTCGGGGCGCTGGACCGTGCCTTGATAGAAGTTAATGACGCGGTTGAAAGAATAGAAGAAGCCTCTTCGGAAATCAGTCTGAGTGCCGATGAGCAGGAAAACATTGACAGCCGGCTGTTTGCACTTAAGGATTTGGCGCGCAAACACGGCGTTGCGGTGGATGATTTGGAAGATGTGCTGGCCGATTTCAGACTAAAACTTAATAACATTGAGCTCGGGGAAGATGGACTGAGTTCTCTGCGGCAGGCCGAGCAGGCGGCGCGTCAGGCTTATCTGGAAGCGGCGGGCATGTTGCATCAGGCGCGGGTTAAAGCGGCCGCCGAACTGGACAAGCTGGTTATGCAGGAACTTCCGCCATTGAAAATGGAGCGGGCAAAGTTTGTCACCCAAATCGAAAAGCAGTCGGAAAACGCCTGGTCCGAAAACGGTTTTGACGATATTTATTTTACGGTTGCCACCAATCCAAATTCGCCGCAGGGACCGTTGAACAAAATTGCTTCCGGCGGCGAATTGTCGCGGTTTATGCTGGCGTTAAAAGTAAACCTTGCCAAAAGTTCCAATGTCTGCACCATGATTTTCGATGAGGTCGATGCCGGCATCGGCGGCGCGACGGCACAGGCGGTAGGCGAACGTCTGGCGCGTCTGGCCGAAAATGTTCAGGTTTTGGTGGTTACGCATTCGCCGCAAGTCGCAGCGCGGGGCAGCACGCATTTCAAGGTCCAAAAAAATACGGTAGACAATGTCACCACAACCACGGTGCGAGAATTGACGGAAGCCGAACGCCGCGAAGAAATTGCCCGTATGTTAGCCGGCGAAGTCATCAGCGATCAGGCCCGCGCCGCAGCGGAGGTTTTGCTCAGCGCCTGATAACGCTGATTATGCTTGAGAAAATTTTTTTTTGCGCTATTGTGAGCTAAACAGGATAAAACAAAGGAAAAAAAGATGAAAGTACGTACCAGATTTGCACCCAGTCCCACCGGTTATATGCACATCGGCAACCTGCGGACGGCATTGTATGAATATCTGATAGCCAAGGCCAACGGCGGAGATTTTATCCTCCGCATTGAAGATACCGACCAAAAACGTTATGTCGAAGGCGCCACCGAGATTATTTACAACACCCTCAAAACCGTCGGCATGAACTGGGATGAGGGTCCGGACAAAGGCGGCAGCTACGGCCCTTATGTTCAATCGGAGCGCAAGGCTTTGTACGCCGAATATGCCCACAAATTGGTTGAACTCGGCGGCGCGCATTATTGCTTTTGCTCTAAAACCGAGGCCGATGAAGAAAAAAACGAAGAACTGAACATCAAGTTCAAAGATCCCTGCAAACTGATACCGCTTGAAGAGGCCAAAAAGCGGGTTGCCGCCGGTGAACCGTATGTTATCCGGCAGACCGTCAACAAAAAGGGCAAGTCCAAATATCATGACGAAGTATACGGCGATATAGAAATTGACTATGATGAACTTGACGAGGGCGTTTTGCTCAAGTCGGACGGTTTCCCGACCTACAACTTCGCCAATGTGGTTGATGATCATCTGATGCAGATAACCCATGTCGTCCGCGGCAACGAATATATTTCTTCCACCCCGAAGTACAATCTGATTTATGAGGATTTCGGGTGGGAACATCCGCACTATGTTCATGTGCCGCAGGTAATGAAAGACGCGCAGCACAAGCTGAGCAAACGCAACGGTGATGCCTCTTTTCAGGATTTGGTCGCCAAAGGATATCTGCCGGAAGCCATTTTGAACTATATTGCCCTGCTGGGCTGGAACCCGGGAACGGAACAGGAAATTTTCTCTCTGGAAGAGCTGACAAAAGTTTTCAGCATAGAGCGGCTTAACCGTTCGCCGGCAATCTTTGACATAACCAAACTGACCTGGATGAACGGCTGCTATATCCGGGCCCTGAGCGCCGAAAAGTTTCATCAGATGGCATTGCCGTACTATCGGGATATGCCTGCTTATGTGAATCTGGAAGCATTGAGCCAAACCCTCCAGCCCCGGATTGAAACATTGAAGGATATTGAGGTTCAGACAGATTTTATCAAAACCGTTCCGGATTATTCGGTTGATTTGTATTTTAACAAGAAGATGAAAACCGATGCGGATATTGCCAGACAAAACCTGCCCGCAATCAAAGAGGCGCTGGAGACACAGTCGGAATGGACCAATCAGGCGCTGTTTGATTACCTGAAAGCGCTGGCGGAAAAACTCGGTGTTAAAAACGGGCAGATTTTATATCCGCTGCGCATTGCTCTGAGCGGCAAGGAAACCACGCCCGGCGGCGCAACGGAAATTGCCGTTACCCTGGGCAAAGAAGAAACTTTGCACCGGATAGAGGCGGCTATTGCCAAATTGGGATAAATAAAATTCGTTTCTTAAAGAACTCCGTTTACACGCAAACGGAGTTCTTTAATTTTTTAAGCTGTTTTCAGCCCGGAGGCAAAAGCTGCGACGGCTTAATTCATGTCTCCCGGCCTTTTTATTTAATTATCCCTGTTTGCAGGAGATAATACTTTGCTGATGCGCTTCCCGATAATCGCAAATACGACGCAACGTTTCCGTGGAATAACTGTTCAGGCGAATGTCAACCTCCCACGGCATCGGCTCCTCCCAGCCAAAAGTCGGTATTTTGCCGTACCGCAACATCATGGAAACCCACTCGCCCATGTGAAGCCCGCTGAGTCGGGGTCTGTCCCCGGCTTCCAAAAGCGTCAACCTTGAAGGCTGGGCCTTAATCAGTAAGGTACTTTCCTGCAGGGTTACGCCCCGCGATATCCGCGCCGTTTGCAACTGCCGGCCGAGGTTAAGATATATTTTGTCTTTGATTTCGTCTTTATTTGACATTTTGTAACTCCTTATTTGTTTTAGGTAAAACAAAACCGCCTTGACTAAAAGTTAAGGCGGGGAGTTCGAAACTGTACAACAGAACAGTCCGGGTTCTTCGTCATGCAGACACGCTTATTCCCCCGGCTCCCCAAACAGGAGTTGTTCTTTTTTCTGTTGTTTGGAGCTTCGACACTCCGTCATCCGCTCACCGGACGACGGAATTATGATAATAAATCAAGGCGATTTTGCAACAAAAAAATAAAGGCCCAAACCGAAAACGATTTGAACCTTTATTTAACCATCAACCGGCACCATAGCAGTAGAAAAGTGGAATATTTTTCACCTCCGCTTAGGTAATCGCTCCCACCGTGTGGGCCAGTGCGGCTCGCACTAGAAAAGTGGAAGCCTCTCCACAGCCGCTTAGATTTTGCCTCCGGCGGCTCGCCGGTTATTTTTTTAGAACAACGACACCGGGAAGTTCTTTTCCTTCCATCCATTCCAAGAAGGCGCCGCCGGCTGTTGAGATATAAGAAAACTTCTTTTCAACACCGGCATTTGCCAAAGCGGAAACGGTATCGCCGCCGCCGGCAACCGTCAGCAGTCTTCCGGCCTGTGTCAGCTCCGCGGCTTTTTCGGCAACTTTGTTGGTTGCGTTGTCAAACGGTTTCAGCTCAAAAACGCCGAGCGGTCCGTTCCAAACCAGAGTTTTGCATTCTTCCAGTTTGGCATTGATAGAGGCAATGGTTTTTTCGCCGACATCCATCAAAATCCAGCCTTCTGCGGGAATATGTTCCAAATCAACGGTTTTGTGCTCTGCCTCGGCTTTAAATTCTTTGGAAACAACAACATCGAGCGGCAAAACGATTTCGCAGTTGTTGGCTTTTGCCGTAGCCATAATTTCTTTGGCTGTGTCAATCATGTCCATCTGAACCAGAGAATTGACTTCATTAACGGTATCAACACCGCTGGCCTTCATGAAGGTATGAGCCATACCGCCGGAGATAACCAGTTTGTTGACCTTTTTGACCAGGTTGTTGAGCAGGTCGAGCTTGGTAGAAACCTTGGACCCGCCGACGATAGCCATCAACGGACGCTGCGGGTTGTTCAGACCTTTGGAGAGTGCGTTAACCTCTTCTTCCATCAGCAGCCCCATGGCAGCAGGCCGTTCTTTGGCGGCGGCAACCATTGAAGCATGAGCGCGGTGAGCGGTAGAGAAGGCGTCGGAAACATAAACATCAGCCGGAGCAACCAGTTCTTTGGCAAAAGCTTCGTCACCCTTTTTCTCTTCGTTGTAAAAACGCAGATTTTCCAGCAGCAAAATTTCGTCATGTTTCATGTTTTTAACCGCTTCGGTAACTTTGGGGCCGATACAGTCATCAACAAAAACAACGTGCTTGCCGAGGGATTTTTCCAAATCTTTCACAATATGGGAAAGCGAATTTTTCATATCGCCTTTTCCTTCCGGACGGCCGAAGTGTGAAATAACAACGACTTTGGCCCCTTTTTCCATCAAGGTTTTAATGGTCGGAACCGTGCGATCGATACGGGCCGTATTGGTAACGTTAAAATTCTCATCCATCGGGACATTAAGATCGGCGCGCAGCATAACGACTTTGCCGTTCAAATCTCCCAAATCTTTGATTGTTTTATATTCAGTCATTATTTTTTCCTTCCAACAAAAAACAAAACCCCCTTGTCGAACAAGAGGGTTTTATAAAACAAATTAGCCGTTGACTTTAGCCATATGGGCAACCAAATCCAACACTTTGTTGGAATAACCCCATTCATTGTCGTACCAGCTGACGACCTTAACAAAAGTCGGGGTCAGCTGAATACCGGCTTTGGCGTCAAAGATAGACGTCCGGGCATCACCCAAAAAGTCGGAAGAAACGACCTGATCTTCGGTGTAACCCAAAATACCTTTGAGCTCACCTTCGGAGGCCTTCTTCATAGCGGCGCAGATTTCTTCATAAGTAGCCGGCTTTTTCAGGTTGGCCGTCAGGTCAACAACGGACACATCAAGAGTCGGAACACGGAAAGACATACCGGTCAGTTTGCCGTTCAAAGACGGGATAACCTTGCCGACAGCCTTGGCAGCACCGGTAGACGACGGAATGATGTTGCCGGAAGCGGCACGTCCGCCTCTCCAGTCTTTCATGGACGGACCGTCAACGGTCTTCTGGGTAGCGGTGGTAGAATGTACGGTTGTCATCAAACCGTCTTCAATACCGAAAACATCGTTCAAAACTTTGGCAATCGGAGCCAGGCAGTTTGTGGTGCAGGAAGCATTGGAAACAAACTGGGTGCCTTTAACGTAAGAGTCCGTATTGACACCGCAGACGAACATCGGCGTATCGTCCTTGGAAGGGGCGGACATAACAACATATTTTGCACCGGCGTCAATATGACCCTGAGCTTTTTCTTTGGTCAGGAACAAACCGGTAGATTCGACGACATATTCGGCACCGACTTCATTCCATTTCAAATCGGCCGGATTCTTCTCGGCTGTAACGCGAATAGCCTTGCCGTTGACAACCAGCTTGCCGTCTTTGACTTCGATAGAGCCGTCGAACTGGCCGTGCATGGTGTCATAGCGAAGCATATAAGCCATATATTCAACGTCAATCAAATCGTTGATGCCGACGATTTCAATATCATTTCTTTTCTGAGCGGCGCGGAAAACCAAGCGGCCGATGCGGCCGAAACCGTTAATACCGACACGAATCATATTATTATCCTTCCTTATTATCAATTTATAGGCGTGCGGAACGCCCCGCACAGGCATATTTTAATCGTGCCTAATGTAGCACGAAAATCAATTTTTTCAAGCTATTTTTCAATCTGTGGACACTCGTGAATGCTTCTCCCAAAAGGGGGCCTGTGTTATATGATTTGACAGCGGAGGTTTAAGGGTATATAAAAAAGAGCATCTTATGATTTTTTTAGAAATTTTTAAAATATTATTGGCATGAAGAATCTGATAAAATTTATTCAAAATTACAATCGGAAAAATTTGCATGATATTATCCGTGCGTTGCAGATTTTTGACGATGAAACGGATGTCGGACAGGGGTTGCTGCTTGCCGCCTGCATGGCCGTTGCCGGAGAGGCAAAATTTTTCCCTTATATGCATGTTTTTTCGGCGCGGACGGATACGTCGCAGGAAAAGCAGAAGATATTCTGGGGAAAATCGGGCGATGTGGAAATCACGGTAGAAAAAGCCGGTCACCGTTATAAAATGAAAATCGAGCAAAAGCAGGAAGTCAAACAATATCTGTTTTTCTGAAGCTCAGAATCAAAAAAAGCGAAGTTATGCAACTTCGCTTTTTGTTTACCACTTACCCCAATGAATTTTTTCGGGATGATAACGATCATCGGGCTGTTTGGGCGTTTCGGCCGGATATCCGAGCGGCACGATGGCAAACGGCCGGATATTTTCGGGCAGGTTCAGCTTTTCTCTCAGGGCATCCACCACCCGCTGCATCGGGGCGGCGCCGCAATAGCAGCTTCCGATGCCTTTGGCCCAGGCGGCCAGCAACAGGCTCTGGGTGGCAATGGCGCAGTCAACGTCGATAAAGCTCCATTTTTCATCTTCTTTGTTACGGTTAAAGGACCGTTCCACATCGCCGCAGACAATAACGACACAGGCGGCATCTTTGGCAAAAGAGGTCCAGCGCTGAATATGCCGCAGATTGGCCAGAAATTCGGGATCGTCAATAACCAAAAATTCCCACGGCTGCTTATTGTGGGCGGTAGGGGAATACTGAGCGGCTTTGATAATCTCTTCAAGCGTCTCTCGCTCGATTTTTCGGGGCTGATATTTGCGAACCGAGCGTCTGGTCAGCAGGCCTTCCATAAGTTCCATAAAACATCTCCTTTATTTTAATTTACGGTGCGGCGCAGGCTTTCAATACGCGGCAAAACCGAATTTTCGATAATAAAGGCGATGGTTTTGTCGGCCATGTCATCGGTATTGCGCAGCACGTTTGAAATTTCTGACATATCGGCGCCTTTGTCAAGCTTTTTAACCAAAGAGGCATAAACTCCGGCCAGTTCGGACAAAGAGTCAATTGTCTGCGCCAAAAAGGCGGGAAGCTTCAAATCCTGCCGTCCGCCCCAGAAACCCTCAATATATCCCATTTCCAATTCGGCATAGCGGCGCTCGCAAAGCTGTCGCAAATCTTCGGAAGATTTAAAACGGATTCTGTCAAGGTGCAGGTTATTGTGTTTAACGGCATCAAACATTTCGTCCCATAACCCCATAAAGAATTTAAAGAAAAGATCTGCCTCGTCTTTGGTTTCCAGACGCGGAGACTGCCCGACCGGCCAGAAGGAAGAAATAACATCCGTCGGCCGTAGCTCCAAATTCGGGCTGCAGATAGCGCCGCCAAAGCGCATTTTGACGATTTCAATCGGAGTCGGACATTTATAATGTTCCAGCATTTTGGCAAATTTTTCATCGCCGATATATTTATTCGTTTGCATTTTTTTCTTCTTTGACTATAGTTATGAAAACTGCACCGGATATATTTACTAATGTAATGGAGATTTTTTAATTGTCTAGGCTAAAATTGGTCAACATCCTGCTTTTGGCGTCTTTGGTTGCCTCTTGCGCGCAGTTCGGACCGTTTGTCGACCGCCGCCGAGAAGCCGGCGCCAAAACGGAAGCCGCGCTGTATCGCGGAAAATCAACCCCTGAGAATCCGGCGGTTTGTTACAACAGCCTTTACACCGATTATCGGGAAGTTAAAAAGCTGGCAGATGAAGAATGTGTCCGCCAAAAGACGGGAACGCATGCCGAGCCGGTGCGTCAGACGTTGTTTACCTGTCGGTTGTTGGTTCCCAACCATTTTTATTTCAAATGCGTCAAATAGCGGGAGCGACAAAGGCTGATGAGCGGAGTGGGAGCTTACTTGAAATCTTTGCGGACGTTGGTTTCGCCGTTGAACGCCTTTTTTGCCGGCACGCTGCTCACCTGCAGCGCTTACGGCCTGTTGTCGTCAACGCTTGCACTGCAGCTTAATGCCTCGCAGATTCCGACCTTTTACGCCGGTATTATTCTGGCGGTATATTATGTCGGTTATATCCTGGCATCGCTGACGTCGCATGCCATCATCAACCGGGTCGGTCATATCCGGGCTTTTTCAACTTTCGTTTCCGTTTTGTCTGCACTGGTCTTGATGCATATTTTATCGCCAAATCCATGGTATTGGGGCGTATTGCGGATTTTGGAGGGGTATTGCCTCGGCTCTTCGATGATGTGTCTTGAGAGTTGGCTGAACACGCGGTCCAATAATCAAAACCGCGGTGTGATAATGTCCGTTTATATGGTTACGACCTATATGGGATCCGCCTGCGGCCAGCTGCTGCTGAATATTCCCGACCAGAGCGGCGTGATTGCTTTTATTCTGGTGTCGGTATTGTATTCCGTGGCTTTGGTTCCGATTTCGCTGACGGCGCTTCCGTCGCCGAATATTACGATAAGCAAGGGCATGTCTCTGGCTGCCGTTTACAAATTGGCGCCGGTCGGCGTCGTCGGCTGCATTGTCAGCGGCGTGATGGTCGGCAGCGTTTATACGCTGGGAACAATTTATGCGCAAAAAAGCGGGCTGAATGTCGAGCAAACCTCCCTGTTTATGTTTTTTATCATCATCGGCGGTATGCTGGCACAGCTGCCGGTAGGGCGTTTGTCTGACAAAATGGACCGCCGTTTTGTCTTGATGTGGGAAGCCGGCCTGTTATTTTTGATTGCCCCCTGGATGCACGTCTTTGTCGACGAAAACCTTGTTTCCCTGGCGGCTTCCGCATTGCTTTTAGGCAGCGGCGTTTTTGTGATGTATCCGATTTGCGTGTCGCATGTCAATGACCGGATAGACGACAGCCAGCGGGTGGCGGCCAGCGGATTGCTGATTTTGTTGCAGAGTATCGGCATGATTTTGGGGCCGGTGTTTATTTCTCTGGCCATACAGGAATTTGGCGAACTGAGCTTTTTGTTTGCCTTTTCGGCAGTAAACGGCTTTTTTGTTCTGTTTGCATTTAATCATATTGCCTTCAGACCGCATTCGGGCGAGGCGAATCCGACCAAAAGCGGTCCGGTTCCGATGGCGCCGACCCATATGTTTAACAATCTTGCCCGCGACGATACCCTGCTGGATAAGGCCAAAGAGCTCTTCCGGGAAAAACATTGACCAGATAATTAGGCTATATCCGCTTGATACGCGGAGAGGAGCCACTATATCGTAAGTGTTCATGATGGCGGTATATGAAAAATTGTTTTCTTGCCGGCAGCGTGTACATCAGAGCCTTACGACGCGGTGGCGGCAAGAGGAGATAAAACGAGGTTTTATTTTCATATGTCAGCTTATTGTTGAGGAAGGTTCGGAGGGATGGAAAAGGTATTTTTTCCATCCCTTTTTTGTTTGTCTAAATTCTCTGATTTTTTTTGTTGCAAAATGATAATTTATGTCTAATAATGCAGGCATTGTTGAATCAAACTCAAGGAAAAATACAATGTCGAATAAGACAAAAGTGTCCCCAAAAGATGGGAAAGCCGTCAAACCGACCAGAACGACTTTTATAAAAGCGGAGTATGATCATGACGGTTGTATTAATATGCAGATAGCGCCTGGCATTTGGTGGCAGTCGGAAATAGCCCGGGGAAGTCAGGAAGCCGGCAGCCGCCTGTTGGATGAAAGAGGCGACGGAACCCGCACGGTTGTAAGGCTGAATGACCGTTTTCATCCGCAAAAGGTAGAGGAATATTTTAACGGTAAGGCTTATCGTGTCAGCGGGGAAATAGACGGAAAGTCAGGGGAATTCACATTACTGAATGGTCAGAACGGTTTGTTATATGCAGTCGGTAAAAACGTCAAAACCTATGGCCGCGGCCGGGTAAATCCGTTCCACCAGAGCGAATTGCCGTATCTCCGGGAAAAATCCCGCAGTGCCGGTGATTAGTCAAAATTTTATGTAACAAAATGTAAAGCAGCTTTTTTTTGTCAAAAAAGTTGCTTTTTTTTTGATTTGTGATAAGATAAAAGAAAATAAAACAACAGAAAGGTTTACAAACAATGGCTGAGAACAATGCTGCAGAAAATGTTTCTCCCGAAGTTTTGGAGGAAATTGCCGCCAATGAGGCTGATGCCGCCCGGACGCTTAATCAAAAACCGTCTTCCGTAAATGATTTGTTTAGCCTGGGGTTTAAAAAGCCGGAAGCCGTCGCCGGCGTTTATGCCGAAAATTATGATGAAGCCTGGCTGTTGGAAAAACATCGCGGAGATAAAATCGAAACTTTATATAATCGGGCGGATGCCGATCAGCGTAAAGATATTTTGTTTTTGGCCGCGTTTGACGAAGAGAGCAGACAAAGCGGCGCTTATCCTCAAACGGCGACCGCCAACCTCAGCAGCATAGAAGAAGGCAAAGACGGAAGATTCCGGCTGATTATGAAAAACCTTGGCGGGACAGGACTGAATTTTACCGTCGAAAACAACGGCCGCTCGATTGTTTTTGCCAGAGATCAGCAGTTTACCGCGGCTCAGGTGAAGGAGCTGTCTCGTTTCTTTTATATGCATGGTATAGGCGCACAGGGGCTGGAAGATTTTGTTCTGCCCGAAAAAATCAGCGAAGTGGATGTTTATCAGGCAACCGGAGAAAAAGAGAAATTTTCAACGGTTTTTTCGCGGGAATTAAGCGGCGTCTCCCGGGAATATGCCAATGCCGGACCGGAACTGGTTTCCGCTGACGGACGAAACGAAACCCCCGATGCTTCCGCTGCGGAAAACAATAGTTTCGGGGCCGGAAGCACTTCGCGGAGCGGGGATCAGCCGAAGCTGAAACTCAGTTATAAAGAAGCCAAAGGGGCCATTGTAGCCCGTATGAATATTATGAACTTTACCTCGTCACTGATAACCACACGCCGTTGTGCGGACGGCAGCATGGTTATTTGCGCGTATAATAATGAAATCGATCTCAAACATGACAGCGAGACCAAAGGCGGCGATGTCAAGCGCACCAAAGCTTTTGCCGTTAAATTTAATATTATTGACGGTGTTCCCGTTGTCCGGCCGTATATGCCGGCGGGCAAACCGATGGAAGCCAAACATGCCCAGTGCATGCTGGCCGCATTAAAATCGCAGGGTTGCACGCACTTTCATCTGCCGGACGGCGGCGCAACGGCATACAGCGGCGCCGGTATGGGTGCTATTTGGGCGGCCTGCGGCAAAACGCTGATGGTTCCGATTGTCAATCCGCCGAAAATCGAATTCAGTGCCGATAATATCAACGATATGCTCAAAACCGTTAATGATGAGGGGAAGCAGGACCAAAAGAAACTTGACCAGTGGAAGGCGGATTTGATTGAGCAGCTGCACGATCAGGAAGACATGGCCGCCTATATGAAAGCGCATAATACCGAAACAAAACCGTCTTACGAGGAGTTGGATGCCTGGGTTGCGCAAAACGGTCATGCTCCGGCGCGCAACTCCAAAATCGGCGATATCATCGCCAAGCTGGAAGGCGATTTGAAATATACAAAATTACAGGATTTCACCAACGGTTTATTTAAACAGCATGTTTTCCAGCAGTCCAAGAATCTGGATGAAAACGGCCGGGAAAAACCGGACGGCGAAAAATGGGATGCCGTTCAATATATGGCCGCGGCTTATGCTTATAGTGAAATGCTGCAGCATTATGAACAAAATAAAAGCCCTGACTTGTCGGCGCTTTTGCCTGACAGGCCTGAAGAATTGATAAAATTTTTTGATCAAAGGGCCAATGATCCTGAGGTTAAAAAGAAAATAGCCCGGGAAATTCAGGAAAATATTGCCAACGGAATGCGGGAAGCCGATGCGTTGCGTAACGTTCGGGAAGGTGCCAAAACCCAGATTGAGTTTGCAATTACCAATATTCAGACAAAATATGCCGACTTCAAACCGTATGACAGATTTCCGTATAATCTGGGAACCTATCGTCAGGATAAATATTTTGAAGCCAAAATTGATGAAAACGGCCGTCCGGTTACGGACAGAGGAAAACCCGTTTATGATCCTGAGAAACCCAAGCCTTTGTCAGGAAGCCGTCAGCCGCATCAGCCGTCATTAAGTCAGGTGGCTCAGGCCGTTCATCAAAGTCAGATGATGACACGCTAAGATATAAAAAAAACGCCGTTTTTAACGGCGTTTTTTTTCGAGTTATTTGCTTGCCTTACGGCGTTCCATAAATTTTTCAAGCCAGTGAATGTTATACTGTCCGTCAATAAATTCCGCCTGAGATATAATATCCTGTTGCAGCGGTATTGTTGTTTTGACGCCTTCGATAACAAATTCCTCCAGCGCCCGGCGCAGTCTCATCAAAGCTGCATTACGGGTTTTGCCGCTGACAATCAGTTTGGCAATCATGCTGTCGTAAAACGGCGGAATACTGTAACCGGAATAAATTTCCGAATCAACGCGGACACCCAGCCCGCCCGGAGCATGCCACTCGGTAATTTTACCGGGGCAGGGCGCAAATGTTTCCGGATCTTCGGCGTTAATGCGGCACTCAATGGCATGGCCGTTGAAAGTGATGTCATCCTGCGTATATCCCAAGGCCGCGCCGCTGGCAATGCGAATTTGCTCGCGCACGATGTCAATGCCCGTAACCGCCTCGGTAATCGGATGCTCAACTTGCAGACGGGTATTCATTTCCATAAAATAAAACCGTCCGTCTTCAAACAAAAATTCCAGCGTTCCGGCATTGGTATAACCGATTTTTTCAATCGCTTTGCGGACGATTTCGCCGATTTCCTGGCGCTGCTGCATATTCAGCGCCGGAGAGGGAGTCTCTTCAATAACTTTTTGGTTATTGCGTTGAATTGAACAGTCGCGCTCGCCCAGGTGAACGACATGACCGTATTTGTCCGCCAGCACTTGCATTTCAATATGCCGCGGTTTTTGCAGATATTTTTCCATATAAACGACATCGCTCGGGAAAGCGGCTTTGGCTTCGGCCTTGGCCATTGTAAAAGCTTCCTTCATTTCGTCGTCGTTAAAAGCGGTTTTCATTCCTTTGCCGCCGCCGCCGTCCTTAGCCTTGACAATAACCGGATAACCGATTTTATTGGCCCATTCAATGGCATGTTCAACACTTTCCAGAGCCGGTGAGCCGGGAGTAATCGGCAGTCCTGCTTCTTCGGCTGCCTTGCGGGCGGTAATTTTATCGCCCATCAGACGCATTTGCTCCGGGGTCGGACCGATAAAAGTAATGCCGTGTTCTTCAACCATTTCGGCAAAATCGGCGTTCTCGGATAAAAAACCGAAACCGGGATGAATGGCATCGGCGCCGGTAATCAAGGCTGCCGAAATAATCGCCGATTTATTAAGATAGGAGTCGCTGGAGCGGGCCGGACCGATACAGACGGCTTCGTCTGCCAGCCGGACATGCATGGCATTGGCGTCGGCCTCGGAATGAACCGCCACGGTTTTGATGCCCATTTCGCGGCAGGCTCTGTGAATACGAAGCGCCACTTCGCCGCGATTGGCAATTAAGACTTTTTCAAACATGACGTAATCCTAAAAAAGTTGCCGCTACTCAATAATAACCAACGGTTCGCCGTATTCGACCGGATCGCCGCCTTCGACCAGAATTTTGGTAACGGTGCCGGACTTGTGGGCTTTAACCGGGTTAAAGGTCTTCATTGCTTCAATCAGGCAGACAATATCGCCTTCTTTAACACTGTCTCCCGGTTTGACGTAATTCGGAGAGTTCGGATCGGCGGACAGATACACCACGCCCACCATCGGCGATTTAACGGCATTGGGGCTCTTTGAATAATCTTCGTCAGCAGGAGCGGCCGGAGCGGCAGCTGCTGGTGCCGTCGGAGCCGGAGCTGGCATCGGAGCAGCCGGAGCCACAGGTGCCGGGGGCATCGGCAAAACCGGAGCACCGCCGCGCGGTCCCTTGCTCAGACTGATGCGACAGCCCTCGTCTTCATATTCGAGCTCGCAGAGATTGCTTTTATCCAAAATTTCAGCCAGTTTGCTGATAATTTTCGTGTCGATGGGATTTGACATAAGATTATTCTCTCTTTCATTAGTTACAACAATATTCTGCAACATTGATAACCGTTTTTTTTCAAAAACACAATAAAAATAATCATTTTTTATCAAAAAACGCCGGTTTTTGCACAAAAAAGTACTGCTTTTAACGATTTTTTGCAAAAGTGGCAACCGTGCTGCGATATATGTGTGTATAAAAATAAAATTACAACCATAAGATAAATAAGGGAGAAAAACGGTATATATAAAGTAAAAAAATATTAAGCCCCAAAAAAGAAGGATAAAAATGGCATGCTATTTGCATTGATAGAGCCAGGTGAAATTTTTTGTAAAAGGTTTTTGCTATGGAAGTAAAAGAAGTCAACAACTCGGCCGCTCAGATGTTCCTGAATAAAATCGCCTCAAACCCTTCTGTTGAGGCTCTTGGAGCCGGCTTCGCCAGCCTGCTCGGCCAAACGTCATCAGCTCTGGATTTGATGCCGTCGGCTTCGCAAGGTCAGGATGTTGCGGTTAAGACAACTGAAAAATATGAAAGACCGGAAACCCCGGATAAAGATAAGGAAACACCGGCGGTTGCAGATGATAAAGCTTCCCGGCCGCAAAAAGAGAAAAAAGCCAAAACTGCGGAGCGTCCGGATGCTGCAACGGCAGAGCAGCCGGCACAACAGGCACGCCCGGAAGAAAATGTCCGTCCCGTAGCAAATGAAAAAACGGCTCCGGCGGCGGAAGCCCCGGTAGCGGAACCGGCAACGGCGGAGGCGAATAATTCTGATGTTCTGAGTCTTCGTCCGGTCGAGGGAGAACCTGTTGTCAAAAAAATGGATATTGCCATGGTAAATCCTGCGGATAAGACGGTCGCTGCCGTTATCAATGACGGGGCGGTAACCCTATTGTCCGACAACATTGACTTGAATGCACTGGCTTCCATGGAGAGCGTCAGTGTTTTGGATGCGGCAACCGGTGAAATTAAAACTATGAGCGGGGCCGAATTGCTTGAAAAAGTTCAAACGGCTTCTTCAGAAGGAATGTTGTATGTTCCCGGTGAAAACGACGGCGCGTTTGTGGAGCTCCTTCCTGTAGAAGTAGCCGAAGAAACGGCGGTCAAAGCGGAAAAGAATACTGTTGGACGGTCAGCGCTTGAAAATATCGCATATGATAATGAAAACCTGGCATCTCAGGCGGCTGTTTTGGATGAAAAAGCCGGCGAGGGCCGCAAGCTCAAAGTGGATGTATCCGTTAAGGAGGAAAATTTTTCCTACCGCAGTCAGGCGGATTTGGTCGGGGATAAAATTTCTTTGGATAAGGCCGTGAAAGCCGCCGTTGCCGGGGATGGCGACGAGGCGTCGGTTCCGCAGGTCGCTCAAAGCAGCTCTGCTCAGCCGGCATTTGCGGCTCCGTTGCAGGGAAATGCCGGAGGTGCCGGACAGGTGATGACGCCTGCCGCCGCCGCGTTTAACATTTCGGCGGCAGCCTCTGCGGCAGATGACGCGGCAGTCGTTTCCGGCAGCGTATCTTCAGTATCCGAAATCGGCAGCTCGGCTGTTAACCATGCGGCGGCCGGTAATGCCGGCGGTGCCGGAGCTCTCAAAACCGCGGTTGCCGAAAAAACGTCCGACACCTCGTTTCGCGACATTTATAAAGGAATGAGCAAAGAAATTATTGATCAGGTCAAAGTCAATATAACCAAATCGGCTGTCAAAGGTGTTGATAAAATTGACATCAGCCTCAAGCCGGAAGATTTGGGCCATATTGAAGTAAAAATGCAGATAGCCAAGGACGGCAAATTGCAGGCCCACATTATTTCCAGCCGTCCTGAAACGATGGAAGTACTCCAGAAAGAAATCCAGAATCTGGAAAAAGCCTTTAACGAAGCCGGTTTCCAAACCGATGAGGGCAGCCTGAGCTTCAGTTTCCGTGAAGACAATCAGGCCGGACGCAATCAGAACGAAGAACTGCGCCACTTTATCGGAAATGTTTTTGAGAATGAAACGGAAACCGAAATTGCCGGCAATGACAATTTGCAGAATTGGTCGCCGGCCCGCGGATTGAATATCCGGGTTTAATTAGGGGAGAAAAGCGATGGTAGATATCAGTTCCATAACCGGTACCGTCCAGAGCGGTACGGCTGAAACCAACAGCAGCCGGCAGACCTTGTCGGCCGACATGAATACTTTTTTAACCTTGTTAACGACGCAACTGAAGTATCAGGATCCGATGGATCCGATGGATACGGCCGAATTCACGAACCAGCTGGTTCAGTATTCCAGCGTTGAACAGGCCATCCAGACCAATGAAAAATTGGATACTCTGCTGTCATTGAACATTTCAAATCTCGGAGCTCAGGCAATCTCCTACATCGGCAAAACAGCTCAGGTCTTGGGCGATGTTATGCCCCTTGAAGGAGGCAAAGCCAAGGCAACCTACACTTTTGACAAAGATGTTCTGTCTTCCACCATCACCATTAAGGATATGAATGGCGAGGTCGTCTATACGGCTTCCGGGGAAACCACGGCCGGAACGCATGAATTTGCTTGGGACGGAAAAGACAAGGACGGTAACCAGCTGGAAGACGGGGCTTATCAAATTATAGTTTCCAACAAGGTTCCCAGCGGAGAAACGCAGGCAACGGTCATTACCACCGTCTTTGGCAAAGTGACAGGCGTAGCCAGTGATGATAATGGCATTTACATTGGTTTGGGAGATGCCGTAACGGCCAACCTCGGCGATATTCTCACCATGCGCAACGATGATTATTTTGACAAAGTCGATACCACGCCGCCGTCCGGTGACAATGATAGCGACGGAGATACAACCACTCCTCCGGCCGAAGGAGAGGATGAATCAGATAAAACAACAACGGCTTAATTATTAAAGTTTTAGGAGAAATAAAATGAGTCTTTTTGGTGCAATGCAATCGGGTGTTTCGGGATTGGCCGCTCAGTCTACCGCGATGGGCGCGATTTCCGATAACATATCCAACGTCAATACGATTGGCTATAAAAATAATGCGGTCAGCTTTTCAACGCTTGTAACCGCGCAGACGTCAACCAATTTTTACTCTCCGGGCGGCGTGCAGCCGGTAACCAAACAATCGGTAAACGTCCAGGGGCTTTTGGCGTCCACATCGTCATCGACGGCTCTGGCTGTCAGCGGCAACGGGTATTTTGTTGTCAATTCGGCAGCCAATCCCGGAGAAGGCGATGTCTGGGCTTATACCCGCGCCGGCGATTTTGATATTGACGATAACGGTTATTTGGTCAATACCGGAGGTTTCTACCTGCAGGGCTGGTCTCTTCTGCCTTGGGACGGCAACGCCAATGCCTCTGTTGTCAATATCAACGGTATTAATTACATGAAAGCCTATTATGACAGTAACGGCGATACGATTTATGTCAATGACAACATTGTCGATTCACGCAACCTGCGTCCGATAAATCTTTCAACCATCGGCGGTTCGGCAACGGCCACCCAGCAGATTAAATACGGAGCCAATCTGCCCTCAAGCGACCCCGTGTTTGATCCCAGTGTCCCCTCTGCCGGCGGCCAACACAGTATCAGCGCTTTGATTTATGACAGTCTCGGCAATGCCAGCAACATGAATCTGACCTATACCAAGACCAGTTCCAACACTTGGGCGATGTCGACCAATATTCCGAGCGGGGCGGCCACGGTTGTCCTGACCGGAAATACGGAAAACTTCCATGATATTGAAAACGATGTTTACTATGCGTCCGGCCAACTGGAGTTTAATTCCATTCCGCAAAACGGATCAATTATCAGCATCAAGGACAATCAAACCGGACAAACATTCAACTTTGAATTTATTAGCGAGCCGGGACAGGATGCCCAGCCCGGAAACATCAAAGTTGATATCTCCAGCGGCATTACTTCTGTCAGCGATTTTGTTGAAGCCTTCAACAATTCCATCCAGTCGGTTATGCCCGGAGCCGGACGTTTTTCGGCAGATTCCAATAAGATTACCATTGTTCAGTCGACCGGCGGCGGATCTTTGTCGATTGATGCCAGCAGAACGCTGGCCTGTGTTCAGTCCGCGGCTAATCCGGATGAATCCACGGGCATTCCGACCGGAAAATTCAATATTCCGGAAATCGATTCGGAACTGACCAACGTGGCCAACATCAGTTTCACCAGCAATCCGAATGACGGAGATACGATAGAAATCGACGATGTAACCTACACCTTCAAAAATTCTCCGGACACCGGTGACAGCACTCAGGTTCAGATTCCCGCCGGAGGTTTTGACGGCGTCTCGCTGGTTGAAAATCTGGTCGCGGCCATTCGCCAAAATATGACTGAACCGGAACGTGTTACCGCCAGCGGTACAACCATTGAGTTTACGCCTTCGACAACCGGACCGGATATGGTTCTTGATTTCAGGGGCGTTTCCGGACACATTGCCGGCACTTCCCGAAACGGCACGGTTCTGGATGCCGATCCGGCAACGACGGTCATTAAGCTGGAAAATACGTTTTCGGTTAACAACACCGATTTGGAAAGCGGATCCATGGTTCCCGGCGTTAAGTTCGACGGTAATGGTTTGCCTCAATACTACTACGTCAGCGAGATGGAGATTGAGTGGGCCAACGGCGCCAAAAATATGAACGGGGATTACAACCAGGGCACGCCGATTACCCTCATTCAGGGCAATGTCGGGACCAATGATGGTTTAACCAGTCTGTCGGGAAGTTTTACCACCAACTACATCAAGCAGGACGGTGCTCAGTTCGGCAGCTATGCCGGTGTCAGCATCAGTGAAGACGGCGTGGTTACTGCGCTGTATGACAACGGCGAAACCCGGCCGATTGCCATCCTGCCGTTGGCAACGTTTACAAATCCCAACGGAATGACGGCTTTAACCGGAAATGCCTGGATTGAAACCGATGCTTCGGGGCAGGCTCTGCTCAAAATGGCCAACACCAACGGTGCCGGTACCATTGAGTCGAACTCTCTTGAGCAGTCTACGGTAGACTTGGCGACCGAGTTTTCCAACATGATTATCACGCAGCGTGCTTATTCCGCAGCCACCAAGATTATTACGACGGCGGATGAGATGCTGGACGAACTCACCAGAATGACATAGTCTTTGGTGACGTCATAACAATCTCCTAAAACAAAAAGGCGTATTCAGAACAGGAATACGCCTTTTTTAGGATGTGGCTGTGAATATCTGAAAATATCCGTTTATTAATCGGGATTTTTAAGTTAAGACATAAACAAATGGGGAAAATTAAGCCCGGAGGGAACGGGCGTGCGTAATTGCAGACGCAAAACGTAATTGTACAATAAAACGATTGGGGAATCTGGTGAATAACATCTTACAGGCTTTAAAGAACATGTCGCCGGGGCGTTTGGCGTCCATTGCGGCGATACTCATCTTTTTAATCAGCTTTTTTGTATATATCGGCGTTCAGATGAATTCTGACGAATACGGTATTTTATATACGGATCTTGAGCTTGAGGATGCCAAGCAGATTGTTTCCCGTTTGGAAAGCGCCAACATAAAATACCGGCTGACCAAAAACGGAACGGAAGTTCTGGTCCCGCTGGAAGACGTCAACCGGATGCGGGTCGATACCGCGGAACTGGCGATGGCTTCCAAAGGTTCCAATGTCGGATATGAGATTTTTGATAATACCGATGCGCTCGGAACAACCAATTTTGTGCAAAACGTCAATCTGATACGCGCGCTGGAGGGGGAGTTGGCCCGGACGATTCGTACGGTTGACAATATCCGTTCGGCCCGGGTTCATCTGGTGCTTCCCAAAAGAGAAATGTTTTCGCGCGAAGAACAGACGCCGACGGCTTCGGTTGTCGTCAAAACGGCCGACGGCAGCAAGCTCAGCCTTAAAAACATTCAGTCAATTCAGCAGTTGGTGGCCGCCGCGGTGCCCAAGCTTGATGTGAAAAACGTATCGATTGTCGACAATGCCGGAAATTTGCTGACCAATAATTTTGAGGACGAAGAAGCCGTCAAAAACGCCAATAACGAAATTCTCCGCCTGGAAACAGAACGTAAAATGGCCGATAAGGTCCGCAATATTTTGGAAAGAACCCTCGGACCCGGAAAGGCTCAGGCGCAGGTCAGCCTGGAGATGGATTTTGATCAGGTTGTGACCAATGAAGAACTCTACGACCCCGACGGACAGGTAATCCGCTCGCAGGCCAATGTAACCGAAAACACGACTTCCGGACAGGATGTCAAACCGGTGACGGTGGCTCAAAACATTCCCAACGGGGATATGGTGGCGGATGATGCCGGCACTTACAGCCAGAGTTCCAAAACCGAAGAAACGATTAATTACGAAATTTCCAAAGTTGTCCGCAACAAAGTCAAAAACACCGGAACCATCAAGAGGTTGAGCGTAGCCGCGGTGGTCGACGGGATTTATGAAAAAAATGCCGACGGCCGGCTGGAATATCGCCCGCTTAATGCCGATGAGATGGAAAAGTTGACTGACTTGGTCAAATCCGCCGTCGGCTATGATCCGAACCGCGGTGATTTGGTGGCGGTTGAAAATCTGCGCTTTGCCGGCAATATGACCGATACGGTCAAACCTGCGGAAACGTTGTATTTTGGCTTTACCAAAGCGGAGCTGCTGCGGATTGCCGAAGGGCTCGGGGTTGCAATCGTTGCTATTCTGGTTATTTTACTGGTTATCCGCCCGTTGATAAACAATGCGTTCGAAACGCCGGCCCCCGGTGGCGACAAGCTGCTGAGCGGAACGGATGACGATAATCTGCTGCTCTCCAACTTCCTTAATGAAGATGATGACAGCGACGAATTGGTCAATCTTAACAAAATCGACGGCAGAGTTAAGGTTTCCTCGCTCAAGAAGCTTAATTCCGTGGTTGAAAAAAATCCCGACGCGGCGGTCAATATTATCCGCAGCTGGCTTTATAACAATGACAATTAGGGAAACACAGGCATGAAGCAGAACGTTATTGATGATTATAATGTTTTATCCGGTCCGCAGAAGGCTGCCATTCTGATGCTTTCGCTGGATGAGGAGCGGTCGGCCAGCCTTTTTTCGCTGATGGATGACGAAGAAATCAAAGAACTGTCGGTAATTATGGCCAGTCTTGGCAAAATTAATTCCAACGTGGTTGAACAGTTGCTGCATGAATTTAATGACAAGATATCCAACACCGGCGCGTTAATCGGCACTTATGAAAGCACCGAGCGCCTGTTGTCCAAAGCGTTGGACAAAGACCGCGTGTCCATTATTATGGAAGAAATCCGCGGCCCGGCAGGACGTACCATGTGGGATAAACTCGGTAATGTTAATGAGCATGTCCTGGCCAATTATCTCAAAAACGAATATCCTCAGACAATTGCGGTTATCCTTTCCAAAATTAAGGCTGAACATGCCGCAAAAGTCATAGCTCTGTTTCCGGAAAATTTTGCCATGGAAATCGTTATGCGCATGCTGCGGATGGATTCCGTTCAGAAGGAGGTTTTGGACGGCTTGGAAAAGACCTTGCGCAAAGAATTTATGAGCAATCTGTCCAAGTCGACCAGACGCGATTCGCACGAATTGATTGCGGATATTTTCAACTCTTTGGACCGCAATACCGAAACCCGTTTCATGGAGGCCTTGGAAGAACGCAACCGCGAAAGTGCCGAGCGCGTCAAGTCTTTGATGTTCACGTTTGAGGATTTGACCCGTGTCGATTCTCAGGGTATTCAGGTCTTGCTGCGTAATGTTGATAAGGACAAACTGGCAATTGCCCTGAAAGGCGCTTCGGATACTATTAAAGATTTGTTCTTCAACAATATGTCTTCCCGTGCCGGAAAGATTATCAAAGAAGATATGGATGCCATGGGGCCGGTTCGCCTGCGTGACGTGGAAGAAGCCCAGCAGTATATTGTCAGCACCACCAAAGATCTTGCCAACAGCGGTGAGATTGTGGTCAGTGAGGGCAAAGACAGTGACGAGCTTGTTTATTAAAATGGAGAAAAGGTTAGGTGCCGCACTATCAAAAATTTATGTTTGATAATTTTGTCATTGCCTGCGAGGATGAAAAAGCTTCTTCTTCAGACAATGCCGGTCCCGTTGCGGAAATTGCGGATACCCAAACGCCTGAACCTGCGCCGGAAGTAATTTCCGGTGAAGAGACGGAGAAGACAGAAACTGTTGCCGAACCGGAACCGGAGCTTGACCCGGAGCCTGTTCCCGAACCGGAACCGGTGCCTCCGCCCGCAGCCACGTTCAGTCAGGATGAACTGGATGCGGCGGTAAAACAAGCCGAAGAACGCGGGTACGAAAACGGCTTTCGCGCTGCATTCGGCGATTTTGAAAAACAACGGCTGGACCTTTTGCAGGAAATGAACAAACGGCTGCAAGAGTTGTTCGCCGGAGAGAAGGAACAGGAGCACCAGGCCGAGCGTGAAGCTTTGAGTGCGGCTGCTGCCGCGGTCAAAAAGTTGTTCCCGTCGCTGGAGAAAAAGCAGGCGAAGGACGAAGTCAAACGGTTTTTGGAAGAAAATTTTGCCGGCTTTGGCAAAGAAGCATCGCTGTCTTTCAGCCTGAATCCGGAAATGGCGGGAACAGCGGCGGAAATTATTTCCAAGCTGGCCGACAAAAACGATTTTGAAGGCAAAATAGCCATTCATAAGGACGCGGCGCTGGGAATGAGCGACTGCCGGGTGGAATGGACAAACGGCGGCGTTGAGCGTAACAGCCATAAAACACTTGAAAAAATAGAAGATTTGCTGGATGATAAATCATCTGCCAATAAAGAGAGGGACAATGGATAAAAATTTAGAATTAGACGAACTCAATGAAAGTTCCGTTCTCAATGATGAACCGGTGCTGCGTAAAGACAGCGGTCCGGAAGATTTTGATATTCCGACCTCAACGTCAGATTTGGAAGCGGTCTATAACATTCCGGTTAAGGTATCGGCCATTTTGGGCAAAACTCAGATGAAAGTCAGCCAGCTGATGAAGTTGAACAAAGGTGCGATTATAGAGCTTGACCGCAAAGTCGGCGAAGCAATTGACATTTATGTCAATAACAATCTGGTTGCCCGCGGAGAAGTTGTGGTCGTGGATGACAAACTGGGTATCACCATGACCGAGATTGTCAAATCTGCGCCGAAATAAACGCAAAACCGAGGCTTAAATGGAATTATTGATTGTCGGAACATTGGAGGGACAGATTGGGGCTGCCAGCAAAATTGCGGTGGCGCAGGGCGGTCATGTCTCTTTGGCCGACAAAATAGAAACCGCGCTGGATATTTTGCGCTCAGGAAAATCAGTCGAGTTGGTAATGATTGATGTCAAACTCGATATTTACAAGTTTATTTCGTCTCTGGAGCAGGAGCGGATAAATGTTCTGGTCGTGGCCTGCGGTGTTGCCAATGATCCTTCTCTGGCCGTCAAGGCAATTAAGGCCGGTGCCAAAGAGTATATTCCGTTGCCGCCGGATCCGGAACTGATAGGCGCGGTGCTGGCGGCGGCCACACGTGAAAATCATGCCCTGATTTACGGCGACAAAAAAACCGAGGCCATACTGAAAATGGCCAAACAAATTGCGCCGTCGGAAGCCAGCGTTTTGCTGACGGGCAATTCGGGAACGGGTAAAGAAATCTTTTCCCGCTTTATCCATGATAATTCCAAACGTGCCAATAAAAAATTTGTGGCGGTTAACTGCGCGGCAATTCCCGAAACACTGCTGGAATCCGAGCTCTTCGGATATGAAAAAGGCGCATTTACCGGTGCCGTCGCCCGCCGGATAGGAAAGTTTGAAGAGGCTTCGGACGGCACCTTGCTGCTGGATGAAATTTCCGAAATGGATATCGGCATTCAGGCCAAGCTGCTGCGCGCCATTCAGGAAAAAGAAATTGACCGCATCGGCGGAAAGGCCCCGATAAAAGTAAATACCAGAATCATAGCCACGTCCAACCGCAATCTGGAAGAAGCTGTCAAAAACGGAAGTTTCCGGCAGGATTTGTATTATCGCCTTAATGTCATTAACATCAATATTCCCGATTTAAAAGACCGTCCCGGCGATATTCCGGTGCTGGCCAAGCACTTTATCAAAAAATTTTCGGAACTCAACGACTTGCCGATGAAAGATTTGGCGCCCGCCGCCGAGCAAAAACTTTTGAATTATCTCTGGCCCGGTAATGTTCGTGAGCTTGAAAATACCATGCACCGGGCGGTTTTGCTGAGCACCGGGGATGAAATCGGCGAAGAGGCGATACTTTTAACCGATGCTTCCGCCGTAATAAATCCCGAACCGCAGCCGGATAATTCCGAACCTCAGGTTGGACAGACGGTTGCCGGCATGGAGCGCCGCCTGATTATCGACACGCTCAAACATACTATGGGCAATCGCACGACCGCAGCCAATATTTTGGGGATTTCCATTCGCACGCTGCGCAATAAATTAAAACAATATCAGGAAGAGGGATTCGATATCCCGGCTTCGCCGCAGGGATAGGGGGCTGAATGGCCGGTCAACAGCAACATATGTTTGGCGGAAAAAGCTTTCGGGAAATGCTGCTCGGTGCCACCCGGCGCGGCGACATTTTCTTTGCTTTTGCCATTATTTTAATGCTGGTTATTCTGATTATGCCGCTGCCGGCCTGGCTGCTGGATGTTTTGCTGGCTTTTTCGATTACGATGTCCTGTATTGTGCTGATGATGGCGATTTTTATTGAAAAACCGACAGAATTCAGCGCTTTCCCGCTGGTCTTGCTGATTACCACCATGTACCGTCTTTCCCTCAATCTGGCATCCACCAGGTTGATTCTGTCTCACGGTTATCAGGGGCCGGACGCCGCCGGAGAAGTGATTAAGGCATTCGGCGGTTTCATTATGGGCAATAGTTTTGTCATCGGCGTTATTGTCTTTGCGATTTTGGTTTTGGTCAATTTTATCGTTATTACCAAGGGTTCGGGGCGTATTGCCGAAGTAGCCGCCCGTTTTGCTTTGGATGCCATGCCCGGTAAGCAGATGGCAATCGATGCGGATTTGTCTTCCGGTCTGATTAATGAGGACGAGGCCCGCAAGCGCCGGGAAGATTTGTCGAAAGAAAGCTCGTTTTACGGCGCCATGGATGGTGCTTCCAAGTTTGTGCGCGGAGATGCCATTGCCGGCCTGTTGATTGTTTTTATCAACATCGTGGCCGGTATTATCATCGGCATGGTTCAAAACGGCATGAGTTTTTCCGCTGCGGCGGAAACATATATGCGCCTGACGGTCGGTGACGGCTTGGTTTCGCAGGTCCCGGCGCTGATTGTTTCGGTTGCCGCCGGTATTTTGGTTTCCAAAGCCGGTATGACCGATTCGACGGATAAAGTATTGTTTGAGCAGTTGGCCAATTATCCGAAAGCGTTGGGCATGAGCGCTTTTCTGGCTCTGGCATTGGGCATGCTTCCCGGAACGCCGGCCATACCGTTTATTTTGCTGGCGACATTAACCGGTTCGACCGCTTATTATCTTGACAAACGCCAGAAGGAGGCAATGGCGCAGGCTCAGGCCGTCATGGAGCAGGAAGAAAAACAGGGCAAAATAGCCAAGGCTGCCGATGAACCGATAGCCAACGCGTTGCGGGTCGATTTGATTCGTCTTGAAATCGGTTATGGATTGCTGCCGCTGGTTAATGAGGAGGCTAACCGCAAATTGACGGATCAGATTAAGGCATTGCGCCGGGCTCTGGCTTCCGAACTCGGATTCGTCATGCCGTCCATCCGTATTCAGGACAATATGCAGCTGGGCGCCAACGAATATAATATTTACATCAAGGAAGTAAAATCCGGCAAAGGCGAACTGCGTCCCACCCAGTTGTTGGTTATGGATCCGCGGGGCGAGACAATAACGCTTCCCGGCGAAAACACCTTTGAACCGACGTTCGGCCTCAAAGCCATGTGGATAGATCCCTCTTACCGGGAAGAGGCCATGTTCCGGGGCTATACGGTGGTTGATCCGGCCACGGTCATTACCACCCATATTACCGAATTGGTCAAGGATAATATGCCGGAACTTCTGTCTTACGCCGAAACGCAGAAGCTGCTTGATGAATTGGATAAAGAGCATCAAAAGCTCGTCAAAGAACTCATTCCCGGAAAAGTCAGCCTCGGGGCGCTGCAGCGCGTTTTGCAAAATTTGCTGCAGGAGCGTGTTTCCATTCGCGATTTGCCGACTATTCTGGAAGGCATTTCCGAGGCGGTCAGCACAACGCACAGCCTGATGCTGATAACCGAGCATGTTCGTACCCGCCTGTCGCGCCAGTTGTCAAATGCCTATGCCAATGAGTTTGGTGTTATTTCTCTGGTAACGCTGTCTCCGGAATGGGAACAGGCTTTTGCCGAGGCCATCGTCGGCGACGGCGATGACCGCCAGCTGGCCATGGCGCCGAGCGCTTTGCAAAGTTTTATCAACAAAGTCCGGACGGTTATGGAAGATTTGGCCTCCAGAGGGGAAAGCGCCGTTCTGCTGACCAGTCCGGCCGTCCGTCCGTTTGTGCGTTCGATTATCGAGCGTTTCCGCCCTCTGACGGTTGTGATGTCGCAAAACGAAATTCATCCCAAGGCCAAGATTAAAACCGTAGGTCAGATTTAAGCATGAAAATCAAAAATTTCATAGCGGATAACATCAACGAGGCCATGCAGCAGATACGGCGGGAGCTTGGAGGTGATGCCGTCATTCTTTCTAACCGCACGGTAGACGGCAAGGTGCTGATACAGGCCGCCGTTGATGAAAAAAGCGACTTCGATTTTAATGCCAAAGACGAGATAGAAGCGGTAGACACCCGGGCTTTTTTTGATGATACGCGGATTCGCGAAGCCCTGTCATATCATGGCGTGATTGATTTGGTGCAACAGCATATTTTGGCGCGTTGCCGTGAAGCCGGAAGGCAAAAAGGCGGCCGCGACGATGTGCAGGTGCTGGCCGCGGCGCTGGAAGGGTTGTATCGCTATGACCGGATATTAAATTTAAAAACGCCGTTTAAAATGTTCATGGGAACACCCGGTTCCGGAAAATCGACGGCTATTGCAAAAGTGGCAACGCAGGCTAAACTGCAAAAAATTCCGACAGCAATCGTCAGCACGGACAATGTTCGGGCCGGCGCCAATCAACAGCTTAAAGCTTTTGCCGAGATTTTGGCGCTTGATTTTATTTTTTGCAAAGATGCCCGGCGGCTGTACGATTTTATATCTTCCGCGGCCAAAAAATACGGTCTGGTTTTGATAGATACGCCCGGTATAAACCCTTTTCTGGAAGCAGAAGTGGACAAGGTTGCCGCATTTGCCGAAGTGTTGAAATGCGATAAGATTTTAACCTTCGATGCCGGACGGTATGCCTATGAAACCATTGAAATCGGCGAGATTTTTGCCGGATTGGGCGTTCGTTTTATTTTGCCCACCCGGCTTGATTTGACCCGGCGCATTGGTTCTGTGCTGTCTTTAGCCGATTGTTGCGGCATGACGTTTACCGCAGCCGGTATCAATGCATCAATTGCCGGCGGGCTGGCACCGGTCGACAGCCAATCGCTTGCCAAACTGATTTTGTCCTGAAAAAAGGAGGAAAACCATGGAAAACAAAGAAGAATTAACTCTTGCCCCCCGCGGTCCCGGTGCCCGCAGTTCGCGCAAAGGCAAAAACATGCTGGCGGTGGCTTCGGGCAAAGGCGGTGTCGGCAAAACATGGTTTTCGATAACCCTGGCACATGCGTTAAGCCTTTACAAGCAGCGTACGCTTCTGTTTGACGGAGATTTAGGGCTGGCCAACATAGATATTCAGCTTGGTCTGATGGTCAAAAACGATTTGGGCAGCGTTGTTTCCGGTGCATTAAGCCTTAATCAGGTAATTTATCACTACGACAAAGGACATTTTGACGTTATTGCCGGACGTTCGGGGTCTGCCGGATTGGCTTCTATGCCGGTCGGCCGGCTGCAGATTTTGGGCGAAGATTTGAGCCTGATTGCGGCAAATTACAACAAAATCATTCTGGATATGGGCGCCGGTGTTGAAAAACCGGTGAGAATACTTTCCGGCATGGCGGAAAAGATTATTGTCGTCTGCACCGATGAACCGACCTCGTTAACCGATGCCTACGCATTTATCAAAATCATGACCCTGCAGTACCCCAGAAGCAGCATCGGCATTGTTGTCAATCAGGCTAATTCCGTCCGGGAGGGACAAAGAACTTATGACACGCTGTTAAAGGCCTGCAATAACTTTTTGAAAATCAATCCGCCGTTGTTGGGAATTATCCGAAGAGACACCCGGGTTCGCGATTCGATACGCAACCAGGTCTCGATTATCAACCGCTACCCGACCTCTGAGGCCGCCGAAGATGTGTTGGCCATAGCCAAAAGGCTGATTGCCGATGAACAGTAACCTGGTCATTCCCTCCCTGCCTCCGGAAATATCGTCGGTTTTTCCGGAAGCCGGGCTTGACGGCATGATAACACAGCTTCCTCCGCAGCTTGGCAGCCTCAAACCCGGAGATGCTCTTCTTCTGCAAACCCTGATAAACAACGGCACTTTAAAAACGGATAATGCGAGTCTGCAGGTATCGGTTGCGATAAATCAACAGGAAGTTCCGCTGAATGTCAAACTGTCGGCGCCCTTGCCGTTGGATACGGCGGATACGCACCGGCTGGCAGCACGGGTGGTTTCCGTGCGTCCGGAAGCGCTTCGCCTGCAGATAACTTCGGTTGACGATGTCAAAATCAGCGCCTTTTTAAAAAATAATGCCGCTACACCGCAGAGTGGCCGGACGGCTCCGGCGCTGTCTGCCGATTTGAGTGCTTCGCTGCCGCAGATTCGTCCGCTTCCGCTGAATTTAAAGCCACAGCTTGCGGAAACAGTCAGGCAACTGAATATACCCGATAACATGAAGCAACAGATAATTTCGGTTCTTCCTGAAACGGAAGTCCGGTTGTCGGTACAGAGTATTGTGCCGCAACAGATTCCCGCAGCCCGGCCCGAAAGTCTGCTGTCTCAAATTCTCCGGCCGTTGACGCAGCAGCCGGAAGCCTTGCAAAATATCAAAGAGGCAGCCGTCAGAATATCGAACGGTCTGTCCGAATTAAACGGCCGGACGTTTTCTGCGGTGGTGGAACCGTCAGGCGGCAGTCAGACGGTCTTATCATCACCGTTGGGAAAAATAACGACGGAAACGCCTCTGAATCTTTCCGAAAACGCAGAACTGATTTTACAGGTCGTTGAGGTACGGTCTCGTCCGGTTTCTCCGCTTGATACTTTGTTGGAAAATTTGTCCCGCTTGTTTGAAAAACTTCCGCAAACCGGAAAGGGGGATGTGGCAGGCCGTCTGCTCAATCTTCAGACAACGGTTCCCGAACGGCTGAATAATTTGCTTGAGGCCGTTGCCCCGCTGCAAAATTTGCGCCCGGAACTGGCCGTAGAGGTTCTGAACCGGCTGCCGGCACAAAATGAGCAGATGTTGCCGCACCTGCATGCTTTTTATAAGGCGGCATCCGGCGGCGGCGTGGAAGCCTGGCTGGGCAGGGAGTTAACGGCGGAATTATCGGCGCAGGGAGCCGAGGGAAAAGAAGTTGTCGGCCGGCTGGGCGAATTTATTTCGTCTTCCGTCCGGGAAGGCGTCAGTTGGCGTCAGGTAACGCTTCCGTTTTTTGACGGACAGAACCTGACTCAGATAAAAATCGCCCTTAAAAAGAACCGGGATGAAGAGGAGCAGGAAAAAACGCGCCGCCCGCGTCATGCCGGCACCCGCTTTCTGGTAGAAACGGATTTTTCACGCCTTGGAAAATTTCAATTTGACGGTTTTTCGATTGCCGTCGAAAGGAGATTTGATTTGATTATCCGCACCACCCGTCCGGCAGACGATGATTTATGCGCGCATATTATGAATTTGTTTAAAACTTCGTTGTATAATGTCGGTTATGCCGGAAATTTGAAATTCGGCATTCAGGAAAGTTTTGTAAAAATAATTGAAGATGATGCCGTTCAGCTCAAAGACGGAGTTTATATTTGAATGACAAAAGACGCACTGGGATATTATCGGATTTTGAATGTTTCGCCGGAGGCTTCGGGCGAAGAAATAAAACGCCAATACCGCGATTTGGCAAAGGTCTGGCATCCCGATCACAACAAGGCCGAAAACGCGTTGGAGGTTTTTCAAAAACTTTCTTCTGCTTATGAAGTGTTGCAGGACGAAACGGCCCGTTTGGTGTATGATATCTTGTCACAGGTATATGATGAAAAAACGTTTCCGGATTTGGAGAATATTCAGCCGATAAAATCGGGGACAGAGGGGATTGATTTACGGGTTTTGACGCCGACGAACGTCCGCGGCCAAATCTGGAAAACGCTTGTTTCGCATCCGCGGATTGTCTGTGGTTATCGCGATGCATTAAGGCAAACCTTTAAGATTTCCGCCGGAAACTGGCTGCTGGGCTGGTGGAGTGCCGGAGGACTTTTGAAAACACCGCGCGCACTGATACAAAATTTTAAAGAGGTTGACAACAAAACGGCCAACCTGCAGCTTTTAAGTCATAACGCGGTTGCCTATTGGCACGAAAAAGACGTTCTTTCTGCGGCCGCTTCGGCCGTTAGGGCGCTGGATTATGCCGATGCCGGACAAAAAGCCTGCCTGCAAAAGTTTATCGCTTTGCTTAATCAGCGGATTCCCCGGCCCAAAGCATGGAATTTTGCGGCCCTTCGCCTGGTGCAGCTGATTATTCCCGGAATATTGCTGTTGTTGCCGCTTTTTTCCGGCGGTGCCGTTTATCTGACGGAAAGCGAACTGTGGGATTATTTTTCAAAAAAAGATGAAATCAGTTATTATCAGGAAGTCAACTTTGGCAAGCGCGGCCGCAGTGTAGATGATGTTGTTGTCGGAAAAATCCTCAACATTCCGGTTGACCGGGCCGACAGCAGCAGACTTTATCACCTGCGTCAAAAAGTAAAAATCATGTACGGTCCGTCCGATGACTTTGATGTAATGAAGGAGCTTCCCGCCCGCACAACCGTACGGCTGACCGGACTGAGTCCGGATAACATTTGGGCGCGCGTTATGATTGATAACGGTGAAATGGGATTTGTCCGCCAGGAAATGCTGCAGCAGGGAATAGGTCTGCCGATTCCGGAGTTTAGTCAGATTGTCAATAAT
Source organism: uncultured Alphaproteobacteria bacterium (assembly GCA_944389095.1). Taxonomy (GTDB): domain Bacteria; phylum Pseudomonadota; class Alphaproteobacteria; order RF32; family CAG-239; genus CAZU01. The sequence continues at coordinate 17,883 of CALXLC010000025.1, read as the reverse complement.
TAACGGAACCGAAGCCGGAAAATATATTTTCCGGCGTTTGTTTTTTTGTTGCAAAATTGCTTTGATTTATTATCATAATCCCGTCGTCCGGAGAGCGGATGACGGAGTGTAGCAGCTCCTTATAGCAGAAAAAGAACAACTCCTTGAATGGGGAGCCGGAGGAATAAGCATGTTCGCATGACGAAGAACCCGGACTGTTCTGCTATACAGTTGCTAACTCCCCGCCTTGACGTTGTTTAAGGCGGTTTTGTTTTAATCAAAACAAATAAGGAGTTACAAAATGTCAAATAAAGACGAAATCAAAGACAAAATATATCTTAACCTCGGCCGGCAGTTGCAAACGGCGCGGATATCACGGGGCGTCACGTTGCGGGAAGGTGCGGAACTGGTCAGAACCTCTTCCTCAACTTTGCCGCTTTTGGAAGCCGGAGACAGACGCCTGCTTAGCAGGCTTCACCTTGGCGAATGGGTGGCAATTCTGTTGCGGTACGGCAAAATACCGACTTTTGGTTGGGAGGAGCCGATGCCGTGGGAAGTTGACATTCGCCTGAACAGTTATTCCACGGAAACATTGCGTCGCGTTTGCGATTATCGGGACGCTCATCAACAAAGCATTATCTCCTGCAAACAGGGTTAATTAAAAGGCCGGGAAAACTCCCGGCCGATAAAACATGCCTCAAGGATGTTACGCTGATTATTAACGAAAGTTATAAGTAACTTCTGAAGACTTGAAACGGATATAATCAAATAAATCCCCCGGGCGCTTCGACGAGGCGTCCCGGGGGATGAAAGACCAAAGAATAAATTTGTTAACAAGGGTCAATATGCCAAATATCTTTGGTGTATTCCATAACTGCCCGGTCAGAAGAAAACTTACCGATTCGGGCAACATTCAGGATAGCTTTTTTGGCCCAGACTTCTTTGTTCAAAAAGTCTTTTTCAACTTCTTCCAACTTCTTGTCAAAGGCCTGCAAATCAGCCAAAACAAAGAAATAGTCGCGGTTGACCAATTCTTCGAAAATGGGCTTAAACAACAGCACATAATCTTTTTCGCAAAAGAGGTTGGAATTGACGGCGTTCAAAATCCGTTTGATGTAATTGTTGTTTTCATAAATTTCTTTGGGATTATAGGTTGCCCGTTTATCATGAATTTCCTGCTCGGTCAGGCCGAAGAGATAAAAGTTTTCTTCGCCGACTTCTTCACGGATTTCGATGTTTGCGCCGTCCAGCGTACCGACGGTCAGCGCGCCGTTGAGCGCAAATTTCATATTACCGGTGCCGCTGGCCTCAAATCCGGCGGTTGAGGACTGAATACTGACGTCGGCGGCCGGAATCAAAACTTCCGCCAGTGAAACTTTGTAGTCGGGAACAAAGACCACTTTGAGCATGTCATTAACACGCGGATCGTTGTTGACCACATCGGCCACATTGTTAATCAGCTTGATGATAAGCTTGGCAAAATTGTAGGATGGCGCGGCTTTTCCGGCAAAAATATAAGTTTTGGGCGTTGCCGGGCGGATATTGTCCTTGATGATGTCAAGATAATCGCCGATAACCTGCAAAATCGTCATCAATTGGCGTTTGTATTCGTGAATGCGTTTGGCATGGACGATATACATGCTTTCCGGGTTAATCATCACACCGGTTGTTTTAAAGACAACCTTTGCCAGCCGGTTTTTGTTGGCAACTTTAATGGCCGAAAATTCTTTGATGAATTTTTTATCTTTGGCGTAATCTTCCAGTCCCCGCAGCAGCGGCAGATTGGTCACCCATTCATCACCGATTTTGGAGGTAATCAAATCCGCCAGCGCGGTATTGGCATGCTGCAGCCAGCGTCGCGGCGTAATGCCGTTGGTAATGTTATGGAATTTTTCGGGCCAGAGCTCATAAAATTCCGGAACCAGCGAGGTTTTAATCAGCTCGGAATGGATTTTAGCCACGCCGTTGACGGAGAAAGAGCCGACAATCGAAAGATTGGCCATCCGGATAATCTGATTGTCACCGTCACCGTGAACAATCGAAACTTTGTCCAGCTTGGCGTAATCGTCACCGAATTTGGACTTGGCAAATTCAATAAAACGACGGTTGATTTCGTAAATAATCTGCAAATGCCGCGGCAGCATTTTGCCCAAAATACGGGAGGGCCATGTTTCAAGCGCTTCCGGCAGCAGCGTATGGTTGGTATAAGCAAAGACCTTTGTGGTAATGTCCCAGGCCTTGTCCCACTCCTGTCCGTGTTCGTCGACCAAAACGCGCATCAGTTCGGCAATGGCAATGGCCGGATGCGTGTCATTAAGCTGAATAACGACTTTTTCGGGCAGCTGGCTGAAATCGTTGCTCTTTTCCAAAAAGCGGCGGACAATGTCCTGAATGGCGCAGGATGCAAAAAAGTACTGCTGTTTGAGGCGCAGTTCCTTACCGGATTCAACGGCATCCGACGGATACAAAACCTTGGAAATCGTTTCGGTTTCGATTTTCTCCTTCATGGCCTCGATATAGCCGCCTTCGTTAAAGATGTTGATGTCAAGCTCGTCGTCCGTTTTGGCGGAAAACAGGCGCAGATAGTTGACGGATTTTCCCTCATAGCCGACAATCGGAAAATCAAACGGCACGCCGTACAGGGTTTTGGTGTTCATCCAGATAAAGTTTTTCTGGCCGTTGGGGCTTTCCAGTGTTTCGACCTCACCGTAAATCGGAATTTTGACAATCCGGTCCAGCCGGGCAAACTGCCACGGGGAATCTTCCCCCTGCCAGCTGTCGGCCTGCTCAATCTGATAGCCGTTTTCGAATTTTTGTTTGAAAAGCCCGAACTGATAGTTGATGCCGTAACCAAAACCGGGAATGCCCAGCGATGCCATTGAATCCAGATAGCAGGCCGCCAGACGTCCCAGGCCGCCGTTGCCGAGCGCCGGATCATATTCGGTGTCAAAAATTTCTTCCAGGGAAATATCCGGCATTCCGTCAATTTTAATGCTTTTCAAAATGTCAAACAACCCGAGATTGTGCAGGTTGTTTTCCAGCGAGCGGCCGATGAGGTATTCAATGGAGAGGTAATATATTCTTTTCGAATTGCATTTGTTGTAGCGGGCGATGGTTTCATACATCTTGTCCATCGCAAATTCGCGCACGGCCAGCGCAATGGCCTCCAGGGCCTCGTCTTTATTGATTTCGCAGGTCCGTTTTCCGATAAAATATTTGATATAATGCTCAATGGAAAGTTTGAGCCGGGCACGGTCAATTTCGTTGATGATGGCAGAATTCTTTTTCACCTTAATCTACTCCTTGCATACAAAAATACGGAATTATCCTCAACCCTAAAAGGAATTGTTTGAAATATGGTTAATAATATAATTATTTTCCGTTAAAGTTTACAGTCGGAATTATAAGTTTTTTAATAAATTTGGTTGTAAATTCAAACATAACTGGATATAATCACGCCAACTAACGCAATTTTTGAGGTGAAAGATGAAGAACTCCTTTATGGCCGGTCTGATGCTGGCGACGGCTTTAAGTTTGAGCGGAACGGCCCGTGCCCAGAATATTTTTGAGGCTTTAAGCGAAACATACAATACCAATCCGACCCTGCAGGCACAGCGTGCATACCTGCGCAGCATTGATGAAAACGTCGCGATAGCCAAATCGGGATATCGTCCGACCATCAGCCTGGACGGCTCTTATGACGAAACGCAAAGCAATGTTGATTCTGACCGCGGGGCTTATCGTGTCGGCGATGGCAACAGCCACACGACAACGTTGGCGGCAAGAATTTCACAGCCGGTTTTCAGCGGTTTTTCAACGGTAAACTCGGTTAAAGCCGCAGACAGCCAGGTTCGCGCCGAACAAAACAACCTTTATAATGTCGAGCAAAATATCTTTTTGCAGGCCGCCACGGCTTACCTGGATGTTTATCGTGATACCGCCATTGTCGAACTGCAGAAAAACAACGAAAAACTGCTGAAAAAACGTCTGGATGAAACTCAGCAGCGTTTTAATGTCGGTGAGGTAACCCGTACGGACGTTTCTCAGGCCCAGGCGCGTTATTCTCAGGCCAAATCGGACCGCATTGCCTCGGAAGGAAACCTGGAAGCATCCAAGGCCACATATACGCAGATTATCGGTTCCAAACCGGAAAAGCTGGAGGATCCAGCCCAAATCAGGGATTTCTTGCCCAAAAATTATGAGGAAGCCCTGAATGTCGCGATGGAAAACAACTACAGTATTCGCCAGGCCAAACATATGCTGGATTCACAAACCTACACCGTTTATGCCAACACCGGCGCGCTGCTGCCTCAAGTAAGTTTGGACGGTTCGGTTTCCAAGGTAGACAGCGACAGCAACCAGAGTATTTACGGCGACATAACCACCGATAATGTCGAATGGGGCGTCAACATGAGTATTCCGCTGTATGATGCCGGTGAAAACCGCGCCAAAATCCGCCAGAGCAAGTATCAGAAGTGGCAGGCGCAGGAACAGGTTTTGGAGGCTCAGCGCAGCGTTCAGGCCGTGGTTTCTCAGGCGTGGGAATATATGATTTCCAATGCCTCGCAAATCAAGGCGCTCAAAGACCAGATTAAAGCCAATGAAATAGCCTTGGACGGCGTTCAGAAAGAAGAGGCGCTCGGCAATCGTACGATTTTGGATGTTTTGGATGCCTATCAGGAACTGCTGAACTCCAACGTCAGCGAAGTTACGGCCCGCCGCGACTATTACGTTTCCGTGATGAACTTGCTGGTTTCCATGGGCAAGCTGACGGCGGAAGATTTGAAACTCGGGGTAGATATTTACAATCCCAAGAAGTTTTATAAAGAAACCCGGGACAAATGGCTGGCTTTGAATTAAAGTTTTTTTGCTAAAAATTGTCGAAGCTCTTGATAATGAGATAATTTTATGTAAAATAACTTTTATGTTAATATTCGGGAATGTAAAATATGGCTGAAGACAATCAGGAACTTTCCATGGAAGATATTTTATCTTCAATCAAAAATATTTTGTCGGAAGACGAAAACGCCGGCAAACAGCAGGAGGATAAAAAGGAACCGGAAATTTCGGCTCCCGGGGCGGAAAGTGACGAGGCTCAGCAGCCGGCCGAAATGCCGACGGCCGCTCCGTCCGAACCGGAAACCGCAACGCCGGCTGAAGAAGACGATGTTTTTGATTTGTCTCCGTCCATGCGGATAGAAGATTTTGCCAATTCGGAAGAAGAAATAAATTTGGATGCCGAATTGGACGGCATTTCCGGGGAGCCCGAAAATAGTCAGGAAACCCCGGAGGCTTCCGCCGCTGCTTCTGAGGAGGAAACCGAAGAGCTGGAAAATGAGTTGACACTCGAAAATACTGCTCCGGCGGAAACGGAAGAGGCGTCTGCCGACGATACTCAGGGTCTTCCCGAAATTGAACCTCAGGATGAAGAGTCGGATCCGTTTGATGTTGAAAAAACAGAAGATGCCGGTTATCGGGAAACCGCTTATCAGGAAGAAGTCTCCGAAGGAACGGATAATACCCGGGAACCGGAAATTATTTTGCCGACGTTAGAAGAAGTCGAAGCCGAACCTTATTTTGAAGCGGATGCGCCGCAGGCTCCCGTTTATCAACAGAATGAGGAGCCGGAAAAACAGCCCGAGCCGGAGCCTCAGGATGTCCGCCCGGCTTCCGAAACTGAAACGCGGCCGGAAAAAGATGCGGTAGATGTCTCCGCGTCGATTATCAGCAATTTTGCCAAAATGTTTACGCGTGAAAAGGCTGCCGAACCGGATATCCAAACAGAAATCCCGGCCGAGCCTGTCAATGAACTCGGTAACGCCAATCGGACGATTGAAGATGTTGTTGCTTCGGTTATCCGTCGGATAATCGGTGACGAAGTCTCCCGGAACTGGCGTAAGGGCGCCGATTACGACAAGCTGGCTCGTGAGGAAATTGCCGCGCAAACCCGGCATTGGTTGGATAAAAATCTGCCGGCTCTGGTTGAACGGATTGTCAAACAAGAAATTGAGCGAGTGATGGCAAAGGTTGGCGATGACCGGTAATGCCGGCGCCGACCTCACTTCATTTATGCCCCCAAATTAAAATTTGAGGGCATTTTGCAATTAATACAGTTACGGAATAATAAGCAGAAAATGGAAAAAAACAATGTTGGAAAAAAATTATAACCCCAAAGATTTTGAAGAAAAGATTTATGCCGATTGGGAGGCTTCCGGAGATTTCAAACCGGATATGCGCTCGGACAAAGACGCGTTTGCCATCGTTATTCCGCCGCCTAATGTTACCGGCGTTTTGCACATGGGGCACGCGCTGAACGATACGCTCCAGGATATTTTGGTCCGCTACAACCGCATGCTCGGCAAGAAGGTGCTGTGGCAGCCGGGAACCGATCATGCCGGCATAGCCACCCAGATGGTTGTCGAAAGAAATTTGGCCAAAGACGGAATAACCCGCCATGATTTGGGCCGCGACAAGTTTATCGAAACCGTCTGGAAGTGGAAGGAACAATCCGGCGGCATCATCTGCAAACAGCTGCGCCGTCTGGGTGCCTCCTGCGACTGGAGCCGCGAGCGTTTCACCATGGATGAGGGGTTAAGCCGCGCCGTTCGCAAAATTTTTGTAAACCTTTACAAAGATGGCTTAATCTACAAGGCCAAAAAGCTGGTTAACTGGGATTCAAAATTTATGACCGCCGTGTCCGATTTGGAGGTTGTCCAAAAAGAGACAGTCGGCAAGATGTATTATTACAAATATCCCATTGAAGGCGAACCCGGCGAGTTTATCCACATAGCCACCACCCGTCCCGAAACCATGTTCGGAGATACCGCGGTTGCCGTCAGCAAAGATAATGAAAAGCTGAAACATTTGATTGGCAAAAATGCCGTCTTGCCGATTATCGGACGGATTATCCCGATTATTGCCGACGAGCATGCCGATCCCGAAAAAGGCACCGGTGCGGTTAAAATTACGCCGGCTCATGACTTTAACGACTTTGAGGTTGGTAAACGTCACAATCTGCCGCTGATAAATATTTTGAATCCGGACGCCACGCTGAATGAAAATACGCCCTTCCCGGGAATGGATACCCGGACGGCACGCCAAAAGACCATTGAAAAACTGGAAGAACTCGGCCTCATGGAGCGCATAGAAGACCATCCGATGGTTATTCCTTACGGCGACCGCTCAAATGTCGTGATTGAGCCGATGCTGACTGACCAATGGTTTGTCGATGCGCCGACATTGGCCAAAGAGGCCATTCGGGCAGTGGAGGACGGCGAAATGCAGTTCGTTCCCAAATCTTATGAAAAGACCTATTTTGAGTGGATGCGCAACATCCAGCCGTGGTGCATTTCCCGCCAGCTGTGGTGGGGACACCGCATGCCGATTTGGTACGGTCCGGATGACAAAATCTTTTGCGAAGAAACCGAAGAGGAGGCTCAGGCCGCGGCGTATAAACATTACGGACATCATGTCGAACTGCGTCGGGAAACCGATGTGCTCGATACCTGGTTCTCTTCCGGATTGTGGGCTTTTTCAACCCTCGGCTGGCCGGATAAAAACGAATATCTGGACACGTTCTATCCGACGTCCGTTTTGGTGACGGCCTTTGACATCATCTTTTTCTGGGTTGCCCGCATGATGATGATGAGCATGTACATGATGAAGCGCGTTCCGTTCCGCAAATGCTATATTCACGGACTGGTTCGCGACGAGCAGGGCCGCAAGATGTCAAAATCCAAAGGCAATACCGTCGACCCGATGGAAACGATAGAAAAATACGGTGCGGACGCTTTGCGCTTCTTTATGGCTGCCATGGAAACCCAGGGGCGCGACATTAATATGAGCGAGGCCCGCATTGCCGGATACCGCAATTTTGCCACCAAGCTGTGGAATGCCGCCCGGTTTGGCGAGATGAACAACTGCGCGCCGGTAAAAGGTTTTGATGAAAAAGAGGTTAGCCATCCGGTTAATAAATGGATTATCGCCAAAGCCAAAGAGGCCACGGAGCAGGTAACCGCCAATCTCAATGCCTTCAGATTTTCAGACGCCGCCAACGCGGTTTATCAGTTTGTCTGGGGCGCGTTCTGCGATTGGTATATCGAGATGATAAAGCCGATTCTCTATGGCGAGGACGAAACGCAAAAAGCCGAAACCCGCGCAACGTTTGGCTGGGTTTTGGACCGGATATTGATTATTCTGCACCCGTTTATGCCTTTTATCACCACGGAGTTGTGGAACAATACCGCTGACCGGGATGTCAAACTGATTCATGCTGCCTGGCCGCAGTCTGAAAACATTGACAGCGCCGCCATGAACGACATTGATTGGGCGATTGACTTGATTTCGGCAGTTCGTTCCCTCAGGTCGGAAATGAATATTCCGGCCGGAGCCAAATTGACTTTGTATCTCAAAGGCGCCGATGCCGCTTCGGCAGAACACCTGCAGTCTTTTGCGTCGATTATCTGCTCGCTGGCTCGTCTGGAAAAGGCGGAAATTTATACGGGCGAGATAACCTCCGATATGGCGCAGGGCGTTTTCCGTGAGGCGGTTTTGCTGCTGCCTCTGAAGGGCGTGGTCGATTTTGCCGCCGAGAGGGAACGCCTGAACAAAGAACTTGAAAACCTTAATAAAAATCTGGAGGGTTACGCTCGCAAACTGGGCAACCCCAGCTTTGTGGAACGGGCTCCGGCCGCGGTGGTGGAAGAAGAAAAACGCCGCCAGACGGAAGCTCTGGAAAACAAGGCCAAAGTGGAAGAGGCTTTGCAGCGCATTGCCAATTTTTAGGGGCATTCAAACTGTACCCTCAAAACTCCCGGTAAACATCGGGAGTTTTTTTGTTGCAAATTTTTACCGGTTTTATATCATAACCTTGCTGTCCGGAGAGCGGACAGCGGAGTGTCACAGCTCCAAATAACCAAAAGAACAACTCCTTAAATGGGGAGCCGGGGGAATAAGCATGCCTGCATGACGAAGAACCCGGACTGTTCGGTTATACAGTTGTGAACTCCCCGCTTCGTTGTTGTAACGAGGCGGTTTTGTTTTATCAACAAACAAAGGAGTTACAAACATGTTATGCCAAAAAGCAATGAAAGACCAAAAACGCTGTCAGCGCAGCTTGTCGCAACAGCTGCATGATTTGAGGATATCCAACCGGCTGAGCATAGAAGAAGTCCACGTCAAAACCGGTATACCCACCTGGTGGGTAGACGCGATAGAAATCGGTAATCGCGAACTAAAACTGGAACACCTTTACATTCTGGCAAAATTTTACGGCAAAAGAGTCGCCATTCTGTTGGAGGACCGGTAAGAGCAAAATAAAACCCGTTCAATTGAACGGGTTTTATTGGGTTTACATCTCAAATTGTTTGGCAAAGCGGTGTTTTTCTTCGCCGTTAATCGTCGGAATTTTCGGATTGTTCAAAATGCACGGCAGTTCAAGACTTAAGAATACGCTCTCTTTATCTGCGTTTTTGACAAAGGCGGTTACATTGCCTTTGGCCTGCTCAATCATCCGCTTGCTGGCCTCTTTCCAAATCAGCACAACATCATCGGCAGACAGGCCGCTGTCAGCACTGTTAAAGCCCATTTCAACCAGCTTGGCACCGCAGGGCGTGTGGTCTATCATCATTTTGCCGGGGTGTTCCGCCACATAGGCGAAAGCCAAATCGCGATTCTCCTTGGTCGGTTGATTGGTAATGCTGTACACCACCAAACTGTCCGCCGGCGTTGACACATCAAAAGTCTTGGCTACTTTCAGCCCTTCCGAAAATAAACTACGCATCGCTTTTTTTGTTTCTCTTACTCTTTACAATATCCAGGGCGCCGTCGACAACGATAACGTCAGCCGTGTCGCCGTCACCGATTTCTCCTTCCAGAATCTTGAGAGCTAATTTATTCTCAATTTGAGTCTTTAGCAATCTTTTTAAAGGCCTTGCCCCATAAATTGCATCATATCCGTTATTGACAATCCAGATAAAGGCTGCGTCATTAACATGGATGTGGATATTTTGGTCGGCCAGTCGTTTCTCAATATTCTCAATCTGGATTTTGGCAATATCTTTAATATTGGCCTTGTCCAGCTTGTGGAAAATCGTAATCTCGTCGATTCGGTTGATAAATTCCGGACGGAACGAGTTTTTGACAATATCCATCACCCGGGCGCGGATTTCCTTGGGGTTGTCTGCGCCGGTCGCATTGGACAGGATATCGGAACCCAGATTGGAGGTCATAATGATAATCGTGTTTTTGAAATCGACCGTGCGACCTTTGCCGTCAGTCAGACGACCGTCATCCAAAACCTGCAGCAGGATATTGAAAACATCGGGATGCGCTTTTTCGACCTCGTCAAACAAGATAACCTGATAAGGACGGCGGCGCACGGCTTCGGTCAAATAACCGCCTTCATCATAACCGACATATCCCGGAGGCGAACCGATTAAACGGGCAACCGCATGCTTTTCCATATATTCCGACATATCAATACGCAGCATGGCGCTTTCGTCGTTAAACAAAAACTCGGCCAGAGCCTTGCTCAATTCGGTTTTGCCCACGCCGGTCGGCCCCAGGAACAGGAAGGAACCTATCGGCTGGCGGGCGTCGCTGATTCCGGCGCGCGAACGTCTGACCGCATTGGAAACCGCGGCAATGGCTTCTTTTTGGCCGACGACGCGTTTACTCAAAAAGTCTTCCATATGAATCAGTTTTTCTTTTTCGCCCTGCAGCATTTTATCAACCGGAATGCCCGTCCATTTGGATACCACGGAAGCAATGTTCTCTTCGGTAACCGTTTCCGAAAAACCGCTTTTATGCTGTTCGGCTTTGGCTTCGGCGGTTTTGATTTTGTTTTCCAAATCGGGGATAATGCTGTACTGCAATTCACCCGCGCGTTCAAAGCGGCCTTCGCGTTTGGCGATTTCCACTTCTATCCGGGCCTTGTCCAGTTTGTCTTTTAAGCCGGTAAAATCCGCCAGTCCCTGTTTTTCCTCATGCCATTTTTCTTCCAGCGTTTTGGCCTTTGCCTCCAGACCGGAAATTTCATAGCCGATAAGTTCCAGACGCTCTTTGGATTTTTCGTCGGTTTCTTTTTTCAAGGCTTCCCGTTCGATTTTCAGCTGCAAAATCCGGCGGTCAAGTTCATCCAGTTCCTCAGGTTTTGAATCAATCGCCATCCGCAGCGAACTGGCCGCTTCATCCATCAAATCAATAGCCTTGTCCGGCAGAAAACGGTCGCTGATGTAGCGGTTGGACAAAGTAGCGGCGGCAATCAGCGCGCCGTCCGAAATTTTGACGCCGTGATGCAGCTCAAATTTTTCCTTAATGCCGCGGAGAATGGAAATAGTTTCTTCAACCGTCGGCTCGCCGACATAAACGGCCTGAAAACGACGTGCCAGAGCAGCATCTTTTTCCACATATTTTTTGTATTCGTTCAAAGTCGTAGCGCCCAGACAATGAAGTTCGCCGCGCGCCAAAGCCGGCTTGAGCAGGTTGGAGGCGTCCATGGAGCCCTCGGAGGCGCCGGCGCCAACCAGCGTATGCATCTCGTCAATAAACAAAATGATGTTGCCGTCCGAGGCCTCAACCTCTTTCAATACGGATTTCAGGCGTTCCTCAAACTCGCCTCGGAATTTTGCACCGGCAATCAGGGCGCCCAAATCCAAAGACAACAGACGTTTGTGTTTCAGGCTTTCCGGAACGTCGTTGTTAACGATTCGCATGGCCAGCCCTTCGACAATCGCGGTTTTGCCGACGCCGGGCTCACCGATAAGCACCGGATTGTTTTTCGTTCGGCGGGACAAGACCTGAATTGCCCGGCGGATTTCGTGTTCTCGTCCGATAACCGGGTCAAGTTTTCCTTCTTTGGCTTTTTGGGTAATATCGATGGTAAATTTCTTCAGGGCTTCAAAATTGTCTTCCGAAGTTTCGCTGTCGGCAACCCGCCCTTTGCGATACTCATTAATCACCTGATTCAGCTTAACGGCATCGACGCCGCCGGCTTTCAAAATATCGTAAGCCTCATTGCCTGAAGTGACCGAAAGCGCCTGCAGCAGGCGTTCGGCCGTCACAAATTTGTCACCGCTTTTGTCTGCCAGCTTTTCCGCTTCCATCATTACCATGGTAAATTCCTGCGACATCAAACTCTGAACACTGCTGCCTTCCACCTGGGGAATTTTAGCAAATGCTTTTTCCAGCTTGTCGCGGATTTGCGTAATGCTGCCGCCGGATTTCAAAATCAGGTTGGCGATTACCTCGTCATTATTATCCAAAAGCACTTTCAGCAAATGTAGGGGCGTAATGTACTGGTTGCGGTTTGACGCGGCCAGATTAACCACATCCTGCAAAATTTCTTTTGATTTTGCCGTCAGTTTTTCAAAATCCATAATAAACCTCTCTTTCTTATCCTATAATATAGGAATTCACAACGGCACCTGTCAACAGAGAGAGCACAAGATAACAGGGCGATAAATTCAGATAAAAACATCCGGGGAAATTCCGGCTTTCTTAATTTTTTGAGCCCTGATTCATGGAAAACTGAAATTATTTGAAGGCCGCCTCAGTTGATTCTGTAATGCTTGCTCTGATGCCGGTATAGGGAGACCCCATGCGCAAAAACAAGTTAAGCACCGGCCTGCTTCCATTTGCCGGAGGCATCCTGCTGCCAGTAAAAACAATCATTTCCGGAAGCTTTGACGCTTTTCCAAAAATTTCTGGCCTGCTGCACGGCTTCCGGAGAATGGCCGTCAAAAATATTAAAAATGCGCATATAACCGGCAAGTTCCTCGGGAGTGGCCGAGGCACCGTCAACCAAAAACAACAGACTTGCCAGATTGGGATTATCCGTCCCGCTGGTCAGCCAAATCGGCTGCAATTCGGCATTACCGTCTTTTTTTGCGCCATGCGGCAAAAACGACTGATCGTTATAAGTCCACAGCAGGGAATTAATAAAATCCACCCGTTCTTCCGTTCCGATTCGAACAACGGTGCTTTTTCCCGTTTCGTAGGCTTTTTCCAGCAGTTTCGGCAAAACGACATCCAACGGCTGCGTCTGCAAATGATAAAAATCCACTCTACTCATTGACATCCAGTTTAATGGCCGCATAATGCGGAACGTTATTCTCGTAAATCTGCAGCAAAAGCGGCCGCTGATTGCCCAACCGGGCATCGTCGGCCATCGTACGGACATCATTAATATCAAAAACCGGGGTCTTGTCAATCTCCGTAATCAGATTTCCTTCCCGCAGGCCTTTTGCCTCGGCATCGCTGCCGGAGTCGACTTTGACAATAACCACGCCGCTTTGCGCATTGTCAAAATGATATTTATTCAAAATTTCCGGCGTCAGATTGGCCACCGTAAGATGCAGCGCGGCAATATAAGCGTCTTCAGCGGGAACTTCGGCCGCCGATTGTTGCGGGGGAAGGGGCGTTTCTTTTTTTTCTTCGGGCATCAGGGCAATAAAAACGTTTTTATGCAAAAATTGCTTGTTGCGCCAAATTTCCAAACTAACCGATTTTCCCGGCGCCGTTTCGGCAATCATTCTGGAAAAACTCCGCGGATCGCCGGCCGGATGTCCGTCAACGGCGGTAATAATGTCCCCGGCTTCCACACCGGCTTTCGCCGCAGTTGACCCTTCCGAAACGGCAGAAACTACCACGCCCTGTTTTTGAGGCTGTCCGACGCTGACGGAAATATCCTCGCTGTTGGGCTGAATACTGACACCAATCCAACCGCGTTCGACTTTGCCCTTGGCTTTCAGTTCGGTAACGACAAAACGCGTCAGATTAACCGGAATGGCAAATCCGATACCCATACTGCCGCCGCTGGTGGAAAAAATAGCCGTGTTGATGCCGATAACTTCGCCTTTCATATTAAACATCGGGCCGCCGGAACTTCCCTGATTAATGGAAGCATCCGTCTGAATAAAGTTATCGTAAGGGCCGGATTCGATATCGCGGGACTTTGCCGAAACAATACCCGCCGAAACGCTGTTGCCCAGTCCAAAAGGGTTGCCGATGGCCAAAATCCAGTCACCGACGCGGATTTTATCTGAGTCGCCGATTTTGGCAAACGGAAGCTTGTCGGCGGTTTCCACCTTTATCAGCGCAATATCGGTCTTATTGTCCCGACCGACCAGTTTGGCCTCCAGCTGGCGGTTGTCCGCCGTGGTAACCTGAATGGCCTCGGCGCCTTCAATAACGTGGCTGTTGGTAATGATATAACCGGCCGAATCAATAACAAAGCCGGAGCCCAAAGATTCCTGCTGCGGTTGCCGGGGATTGAAAAAGTTTTCAATTCTCGGGTCCGCGCTGACGATTCCCGGCATGCCGTCTCCTGTTTCTTCCGGAGAATAGGGGCGTGAAGTCGAGATATTTACCACGGCCGGCTGCACCTGTTCGACCAAATCGGCAAAAGACGGCACCTGCGCCTGCGCGGCTCCGATACAGCCAAACGCCAGACATGCCGTCCAATATGTCAGATGCCGCCGAATCATTATCTTCCGGCTTTTAAAGATTTGCCGAAGAAGTCAAAAAACTCGGCGTCGGGCGAAAGAACCATAGAAGTTGTTTCTTTGTTGCCCAAAGCTTTGTTATAAGCTTCCAGAGAACGATAAAAGGCATAAAACTGCGGATCCGTTCCCGCGGCAGCATTCCAGATGGCAATGGCCTCCCGGTCGCCTTCACCGCGAATAATCTGAGCCTGTTTTTCGGCTTCTGCAATAATTATTGTCCGTTCTTTTTCTGCCTGTGCGCGAATTTGCTGAGCCTCCTGCTGTCCGGTTGCTCGAAATTCCTTAGCCTCCCGGTCGCGTTCGGTCTTCATCCGGGCGTTGATTGCCTGCAGCACCTCAACCGGAAGATCAGCCCGGCGGATACGGACATCCGCAACGCTGACGCCGATTTGTTCCGCATCGACTTTAACCGCCTGACTGATATCAGACATAATTTTTGTGCGCTGGCCGGAGAGGAGCTCCTGCAACGTGCTGCGCCCTAAGATTTTACGCACTGAAGAATTGACGATTTCTTCCAGTTTGCCGCGGGCCTGAAATTCGGTGCGGACCGTTTTGTAAAAACGCAGCGGATCAACAATCCGATAACGGGTAAAACTGTCGACATCCAAACGTTTTTTGTCGTTCAGCACGACTTCCTGAGCCGGCGGATCCAGATTCAACAGCCGCGTGTCATAAAAGACAACGTTTTGAATAAACGGAACCTTCAGCCGCAAGCCGGGATCTTTGACCACCCGCATCGGTTCCCCGAATTGCAGAACAATGGCCTGCTCGGTCTGCGCCACGACATAAAAGGCATTTGCCGCCACAAAGAGAATAACGACGACCGCCGCGCCGATAATCAGTTTCAATTTATCGCTCATCTTTATTCTCCTTATTTGTTCTGCAGTTTATCCAGCGGCAGATAGGGCACCACGTTGCCTCCCTTTGCCGACGGGTCAAGAATGACCTTGTTTGAGTTGGCCAGCACATTTTCCATGGTTTCCAAATACAGACGTTTAATAGTTACGTCCTTACCGCTTTTATAGGCGTTGTAAACCGACAGAAAACGCTCGGCTTCACCTTGGGCGGTATTAACGACGGCGCTTTTATACGCTTCGGCGTTTTGCAGACGCTGAGCCGCTTCGCCTTTGGCTTTGGGCAGAATTTCGTTGCGATAGGCTTCGGCCTCGTTTTTGAAGCGCTCCATGTCGGCTTTGGCGCGTTGCACTTCGTTGAAGGCGTCGACCACCTGCCGCGGCGGGTCGGCTTTTTGCAGCTTGACGCGCACGATTTTGATGCCGGAACCAAACTCGTTCAAAACCTTTTGCAGTTCTTCTTTGGTTTCGTCTTCAACTTTGCCGCGGTCACCCGAAATAATCGGCATCATCTTTGACTGGCCGACGATTTCGCGCAAAACGGATTGTGCGGCCACCCGGACGGTTTCATCAGGGCTTTGCAGGTTAAACAGATAATCTTTGGCGTTTTCGATTCTCCAGACAATGGTCAGATTAATGTCCACGATATTTTCATCGCCGGTCAGCATGTGACTTTCCGTAAAGGCATTGGCATCGTCAACCGCCTGCACGCCGAGATTGATGCTTCGTTCCTGTGTCAGGTTGACTTTTTCAACCTTTTCAATCGGATAGGGCAGGTGATAGTGCAACCCGGCATCGGTGCTGTAGGCATAGGCCCCAAAGCGCAGAACAACGCCTTCCTCGTTCGGCTGAACCTGATAAAAACCGGAAGCCAGCCAGATTAAGAGCAGAATACCCGCGCCCCATTGCCATTTAAAATCAAAACCGCCGGGGGTTTCATTTTTGCTGAAACTGACTATTTTAGGTTTCTGCGGGGAAGGGTCGTTGTCTTTCCAGGGATTATTGTCGTTATCATCCCAAGGATTGGGAATTTTAGCCATTTTTACACCTTTCAACTTTTTTATTGCGTTGCCTAAATATATAATATAGATATACCAATAAAACAATAATCGAAAACATCTATCAACAGGACAAACAGCGATGGAAACAGAGTTGCAAAACATTGTCGGCGCATATTTTCCGGCCTCGGCAGTCGAGAGCGTCAAACAATTTGGAGGACGGGTTGTCGTCACACTTTACGCCGCGGCTCAGGATGATGCCAAGGCCGAAGAAATGACGCAAAAACTGTCCCGGGTTGACGGCGTTAAAAAGGTCAGCGTTGTTTACACGGCAGACAAGCAGGCGCAGCCGCTTCAACCCGATTCCGGCAAATGGGAGATACCCGGCGTCAAAAAAATTATTGCCGTTGCGTCCGGCAAAGGCGGGGTCGGCAAATCGACCACGGCGGTTAATTTGGCCATGGCCTTATCCGCACTGGGCAAAAAAGTTGCATTGTTTGATGCGGATATTTACGGTCCGTCGGTTCCCACCATGCTGGGATATGAAGGCGTGGCACCGGTCTCTTATGACGGCAAAACGTTTCAGCCCTTTGAATATCAGGACATCAAATCCATGTCAATCGGCACGCTGATAGACCGCAATGTGCCGTTAATCTGGCGCGGGGCCAAGGCTTGCGGTGCAATAGAGCAGCTTCTGACGGAAGTTTCCTGGGGGGAGATTGATATCATGGTGATAGACATGCCGCCCGGTACCGGAGACATTCAGATTACGCTGTCACAGCGGGTAAATATCGACGGCGCGGTAATTGTTTCAACACCGCAGGATATCGCCCTGATAGATGCGGTCAAAGGCGTCAATATGTTCAAACGCGTAGAGGTGCCGATTCTCGGAATTATTGAAAATATGAGTTATTATCTGTGTCCCAAGTGCGGAACCCGGGCAGACATTTTCGGTCATGCCGGCGCAAAGGAGACGGCGCAGGAGCTGAATGTTCCGTTTTTGGGAGAAATTCCGCTGCATATTGATATCCGGACCAACGCCGACGGCGGCACGCCGATAGTCAGGGCTCAGCCGGAAAGCCCGTTTGCCAAAGCTTATAAAGAAATCGCCTCAAAAATCATTGACGAACTGGCCTAGCAGATTATAAAACATCCAAAACCGGGAAAACGCAGAAGTTTTCCCGGCATTTTTTTTCAGCCTCAACCGGCACTCAACCAGCAGAAGAGTGGAATTCTCAAAACAGCCGCTTAGATCATCGCTCCCACCGTGTGGGCCTGTGCAGCTCGCACCGCTCCCACCGTGTGGCCCCAAGCGCCGCCTGACTCGCAGAAAAGTGGAAGCCTCTCCACATCCGCTTAAGTTATGCCCGTGGCGGCTCGCCACTTTCGTCCAGTCTATGTAAATAGTGTTTGACACGCGCCTTTAATTTTGTTATAGTGGAGAATAGAGAAGCGGTTTCAACAGCAAAGGACGAGGACCATGAAGAAGTCGGCAGGGAAAATAATTCTTTTCGGATTAATCTGTGCCGCTTGGACCGGAGCCGCAGA
>CALXLC010000024.1 GCA_944389095.1 uncultured Alphaproteobacteria bacterium | reverse complement strand
TACCCGAACCGTGCCGTCAAATGACCGGAAGGTTTGGGATGTCTGTCTTGTCATCTCCTGTAGATTTCGTTTGCCGGTTTTAACTTTCACTATTAAGGACGACGGAAATGGCGAAATCATGCAATATATTAAAATATCTTGTTTTAACATGTTTGATGGTTATCGCTTTTCCGGCGTTATCCTACAGTCAAATACACACCACTCGGTTAGAACCGGCAGCCTCTTTGTTCTCCTTGGAAGAGGCTTATCAGGTTGCGGGAATATACTGGCTGCCCGATTATCTGAAAGACAATACATCCCGGGACTACAACACTAATACCGACAATGAGGATCCCGGCGGCGGGGATGTTGAGAAAACCTGCGAAACTTATGGTTACGCTTCTCCGGGTTCGGTTGACCTGTCTCTGTACGACTGTTCCGATTATGACATCAAACCCTTATACGGGCTGGAATGTTACACCGGATGCGTCTGCAAACCGAAATTTATTTATACCTCGTCCAACTGTAATACCTCGGCCGGATACACTTTGTCCGGTTTGTCCTGCGGCGGCAAATACGAAAGGTGCGTTTGTTCCAGAGAATGTTGTTCCGACAGCATGTGCGGCAGCAACGAAACCTGTCAAAACGGCAGCTGCGTCAGTCTTGATCCCTGCACCGGTATCACCTGCGGGACGAATGAAGTCTGCAGCAACGGAAGCTGTATCTGTGCGTCGGGATATAAGTCCTGTAACGGAACGTGTATTTCCAACTCGTCCTGCTGTACCAATTCAGACTGCGGAAATAATCAAACTTGTTCAAACGGCGTTTGCAACTGTTCTTCAGGATACAAGTCCTGTAACGGAACGTGTATTTCCAATTCCTCCTGCTGTACGGATTCAGACTGCGGTGCTGACGAGACCTGTTCCAACGGAAGCTGTACTTCTACTTGTTCTTATACCATAACTGCGGCCGACTGCAGTTCTGAATGCAAGAGTGCCGGTTCAAGTTCCTGCGTCCGGGGCGGCACGACCTATTATGCCTCCTGCGGCGCATCCAAATGCGGCAGCGACCAAAGCTGCAGCAACGGAACATGTGTAGACAACTGCACGCCGCTGAATGATGAAGAAAACTGCAAATGGGGAACCAAGAATTGTTCGGACAACTGCGGGGGTTATCGCAGCTGCTGCAAGACGGCGGCGGAATACTGCACCGAAAACGGCTACAAATCAGGCGTGACCTGTGAAAAGGGGCAGACGACGGAAACCTGTCCGGCGGACAGCGGCTACAAGAAATGCAGCGGTAACGGATGTCCGGCTTCACAAACCTGCACTTACGGATGCAAGACTTACAGCAGTCAAAGCGGCTGCAGCGATGTCTGCACGGCCTGTTACAGTGACAACTGTCGTAACCGGACGGCGGTCACTGTTCCGGCCAATGCCAGCTGCTCAGCTTATTACAACGACTGCCCGAGTAAATGCTCGGCCTGGGCCTGCAATACCAATTACTACCAGGACAACAGCAGTTGTAAACACAATGATTGTAAGGCCACACCGGTTAACGTCCCATCAAATGGTTACTGCTCGAGTACCAACAGCTGTAACATCTGCACTGCCTGGTCCTGCAATGGCGGCTATGTGGATACGGAAGGATACTGGTGCAGTGTGCCGGAAACAACGGATTGCAGTGCTTTGGGATACAATAAATCTGGAAGTGACTGCACGGATAAGAACAAGATTTATTGTCCGTTTGATAACAGTAAATTTGCATGTTTCTAAAGGAGAACGATAATGAGAAAGTTGAAACAGTTACTGGCCTTTACATCCGCCTCAGTGTTAGCATCATTCAATACGCAGGCTTCCTGTGTGCCGGCCAATTGCAACACATTGGGTTATACCAAATCCGCTTCTGATTGTGACGGTAGCGATATGATTAAATGTCCTTTTGATACAGATAAAGTTTGGTGTATGGATGTTGAGCCAAAAACCGGAATGATTTTATATTCGGATGGAACGGTGTCTGAAAATGTCGTTTCTAGCAAAACAGCTGTCGGTGTGGTAGCCTATGTCGAAGGTTCGACGAGATTTGCGGTGGCATTGGCAGAGAATTCGTCTTTGAAGTGGTCTACGCCGGGTTATGAAAATTTGTCATGTTTAAAAGATTGCAGTAGTTCATCGGCTCAAACAGACTTCAATGGAGCACAAAATACATCATGCATAATTAATTATAGCAGTAGTAACAGTTATCCGGCAGCGGAATATTGCAATAATTATAGACCTGTCTCCAGTGGTACTGGCAGCAGCGGGTGGTATTTACCGGCAGCGGGTGAATTGTATGTAATGAGCTCTAGTTATGAGGCTATTAACTTAGGGCTTCAAAAGCTGTCAAAGACGAAGCTTCAAAATGCTTATTACTGGTCTTCGTCCGAGTACGGTAACGGCGCGTGGGTTGTGCGCCCGTCCGACGGCGGTATGGACGGCTACCCTAAGAGCAACATCAGTTACCGCGTTCGTTGTGTCCTTGCCTTCTAAATAAGCCCCCGGAACTGAACATTCCGGGGGTTTTGATTGGTTGAAAAATCAGGCTTTCTTCCAGGTGGTACCCTGTGGCGTATCCTCCAAAAGAATCCCCTGCTCTTTCAGCTCATTACGGATTTTGTCGGCCAAGGCATAATCTTTGTTCTTTTTGGCAGCGGCACGCTCGGCAATTTTTGCCTCAATGGCTGCCGCGGCCGCATCGTTTTCTCCGCCTTTGAACCAGCTTTCGGCATCCTGCCACAGCAGCCCCAGCAAATCCGCCGATGCCAGAAGTTCTCCCTTACAACGTGCCTGTTCATCGGCTGTTTCCGCCTTATTGAGATTGTTGGCCAGTTCGTGCAGACAACTTATGGCCAGAGGCGTATTCAGATCATCCGCCAGAGCTTCGACAACCCGGTTGTCCGGTTCCGCCGGCGCCGCGGCAACATTTTTGACCCGCAGCAGCGCATTATAAAATTTATCCAGCACAGCTTTTGACTGCGCCAGCCCTTCAAAGGTAAAATTAAACGGCTGATGATAATGCGTTCCCAAAAAGAGCAACCGTAAAGCCTCTGCCGGCGCTTTTTCCAGCACTTCGTCAATCAGATAAAAATTGCCCAGCGACTTGGACATTTTGACGCCGTCTACCATCAGCATACCGCTGTGAACCCAGTAATTGGCAAATTTTTCTCCGGGGTGGGCACATAAGGACTGGGCGCATTCGTTTTCATGGTGCGGAAAAATCAAATCCGCACCGCCGCCGTGGATGTCAAAGCTGTTGCCGAGCAGTTTGGAACTCATGGCGGAACATTCCAAGTGCCAGCCGGGGCGTCCGTATCCCCAGGGACTGTCCCAACCGGGCTGATCTGGACTTGAGGGTTTCCACAAAACAAAGTCCGCCGGATTTTTCTTATAATCGGCGACTTCTATGCGGGCACCGGCCAGCATTTCCTTCATGGAGCGTCCGGACAGACTGCCGTATCCGGGCATGGAATCGACATCAAACAAAACATGTCCCGCGGCCTCATATGCATGTCCGTTGGCAAGCAGCAATTTGACCAGTTCAATCATCTCTCCGATATATTCGGTGGCCCGGGGACGATGATTGGGCGCCAGCACATTCAGTTTGGCCATGTCGTCAACATACCATTGATAAGTTTGTTCGGTAATTTCGCGAATCGGCTTTCCGGTCTCCTGATGTTTTTTGAGAATCTTGTCATCAACATCCGTGATGTTTGATACATAGTTGACATGCGCCGAACCATAAATATAACGCAGCAGACGGTACAGAACGTCAAAAGTTACCGGGGTTTTGGCGTTGCCCAGGTGCGCGCGGTCATAAACCGTCGGGCCACAGACATACATCCGCACGTTGGAAGCGTCAATCGGTTTAAATTCCTCTTTGCGTCTTTTCAGAGTATTGTGCAGATATATCGTGGTCATTGATTTTCCTTTCCATAAATTACGCCGGCTGTCCCATCAGACGAAGGCGGGCTTTCTCCCGACCGATGAGCGGCAGCAGGACTTTAAGTTCCGGACCGTTTTCGGCCGCGGTAAGCGCCAGACGCAGGGGATGAAACAAATCTCTTCCCTTTTGTCCGGTTTGTTGTTTTAAGGCATTCGTCCAGGCGGAAAACGTCTGTTCGTCCCAAGGTTCCGGTGGCAAAAGTTCTGCTGCCGTCTTGCAAAAATCCGCATTTTCTATCCGCGGTGTCAGCCGGTTATGGCAGATGTTTTCCCATTCGGCAATATCGGCCACAACCGCTAAATTGTGGCGGACGGCATTCCAAAAACGTTCGTCCGAATTAATCCGCCCCTTGACACCGGTATACGGCATATCGCGGACAAAACGGGTGTTAAAACTTTTCAACTCGGCTTCATCAAATTTCGGCTGGGCGCGTCCGAGTTTGCTCAGGTCGAGCGTGGCGGCCAGCGACGTCAAATCATAAAAAGGTTCAATTGCTTCCGAAGTTCCGAGTTTGGCTAAAAAGGAACAGATTGCCATCGCCTCTATTCCTTCGGCGCGCAATTCCCTGACGCCAAGAGAGCCAAGTCGTTTGGAAAGTTTGCCTTCTTTGCCGGTTAAAAGCGGCAAATGAGCAAACCGCGGCACCGGCGCGCCCAGTGCCTCAAACATCTGAATTTGGGCGGCCGTATTGGTCACATGGTCTTCGCCGCGGATGATGTGGGTAATTCCGAAGTCGGCATCATCAATGACTGACGGAAGATGATACAGATAACTGCCGTCCTCGCGAATAATGACGGGATCGGCCAGATTGGCGGCCTCGTAGCGACAATGGCCGCGCACCATATCTTCCCACTCAATGCTGCCCGGCAGCAGCTTAAACCGGTAATGCGGCCGCCGCCCTTCTTTTTCGTAACGGGAAATATCTTCGGCCGTCAGCTTCAGCGCGCCGCGGTCATAAATCGGCGGCAGCCCCTTGGACAGCAGCCGTTTGCGCATGACCTCAAGCTCTTCGGCGGTTTCATAACAGGGATAGACCCGCCCTTCCGCCTTCAGACGGGCAACGACTTCATCATATCGCGCCATGCGGGCCGTCTGGCGAGCTTCCTCGTCCCAGGTCAATCCGAGCCAAATTAAAGATTCACGCAAAGAATCTTCATATTCCTTTTTGGAACGGAGCGTATCGGTATCATCAATGCGAAGCATAAACCTTCCGCCCAGCTTGCGGGCCAACAGCCAGTTGAATAACGCCGTGCGGGTGTTGCCGATGTGCATGTGCCCGGTGGGGCTGGGCGCAAACCGGACTTTGATGTTGCTCATGATAAAAAATCCACTTCGGTTAAAAAACTAAAGTGGATATTATAAGCTTTGCGCGTGAAGTTCAAGGATATTTTATTGTCTTTGCCCTTGCGGGGTATTCTTTTTTTCGTATGCGAGGGCGTCCAGCTCCAAATCCTCCAAAAACCATTCGATTTCGCCGTCGACGGAAGCTATCATTTGATAAAACTTGCTGCGCGCCGACAATATCAGGCTGCTTTCCATGATTTTAATATCAACCAGCAGTATTTTGTCTGCCGGACGGTGGAGTCTGAACTGCAACATATATTCCTGAGGCTGCCCGTTCAGCGTGAGATGCACGTTTGCCGTTACGACGGTAAAATCTTCGGCAACGGACGCTCCCGTCACTTTATATTGCAGCGTATCGGCAAAATCCAACGGAAAACTTTTATACATTGCCTTAAGGTAGCGCTCAAAAATCCGGCCGTACCGTTTTTGCTGCTGAGCGCTCATCGTCCGCCAGTATTTGCCGACAACAAAGCGCGAAATATAGCCGGTATCAATATTTTCATCAAACAGGCGGTCAAGCTCCCGATATCGTTCGGCAGCATCTTTCATCCTAAAGGCGTCCAGCAGCTCGGCGCCACGGGTTTCCGCCCAAGAAAGCGCCTCGGTTTTACTGATTTTGCCGGCCGCGAAAACCGGCGTCACGCAGGCCAGAATCAAAACAGCGCTGATAAGTTGTAAAAAAAACTTACTTTTCATAAAATTTGCCTTATAGTTATTTTTGTTCAGGATAACATGAATTGGTTAATAAAATGAAACTCCGCGCCCTGTTTTTTGCTTTGCCGCTGCTGTTGGTGTCGTCAGTGTCTTATGCTGACGCCGGTGCCGGCCTGCGGGCAATTATTTCCAGAGGCGAGATCCGCTGCGGCACGGATTTGGACAGCAAAGCTTACGCCTACAAAGATGAATATAACGAATGGCAGGGTGTCGATGCCAATTTGTGTCGGGTACTTTCAATTGCAATTTTCGGAAATTCCAAGCATATCAAAATGGTTAACGTCCAGCCGACCCAAATCAGCAAAGCCCTGGATTCCGGAAAAATCGACGTGATGTTCGGGAACACCACTCTTTCGGCTACCTCAGAAATCAAAGAAAACGTCAATGCCGCGGAACTGCTTTATTATGATAAACAAATGCTGTATACGGAGCCTTTGGAAAACGCGACCTCCATGGAAGCTTACAAAGGAATGAGCGTCTGCGCCCTCAATAAATCCGAAGATATTGCCAATCTGCGCGAATATAATCGCAAATATAACCTCGGGCTGCGAATTATGTCGTTTCGAAATTTAACCGAGGCCAGGCAGGCTTTTTATCTGAAACGCTGCAAAATGATTTCGGCCGGGGAGATTTATCTGCGGGCGCTGCATAAGATGATTGTCAGCTCTTCCCTGAAGCCGGAGGTGTTGCCGGAGGTTATCGCTTATCGCCCGGTATATGCTTACGTCAGCAATGACAATGCCAGACTCCGGATTATCGTCAAATGGATTTTTAATGCTTTGAAACTGGCCGAACAACAAGGAATTACCTCCAAAAACGCCGATATTTTTATCGGTGTCAGCGACACCTCAACCCGCAATCTGCTTGGTGAAGATACTCAGTTATGGAGCGCTTTCGGACTGAAATCAGACTGGGTAAAACAGGCCGTAAAAGAACTCGGCAATTACGGCGAGTTTTATGAGAAAAATCTGGGCGCCGAATCCGAATATAACATTGAAAGGGAAAAGAACAACCTTATCAATAACGGCGGGCTGATTAATCCATCTCCGTTTATTTAGACCGCGACAAACGGCAAATAAAATCTGCCGCAGCCTGCAGGCCTTCCTGCGTAACCATGTGCTGACCGCCTTCAATTTCGAATGTGCTGACTTTGCATCCCAGCTGTTCCAAATGATTTTTGGTGTATTCAAGAGCCTCAAATCGAACCAGATTATCAGCATTGCCGTGAATCAGAAGCGTTTCGGGATGGCTGCGGGCATGTTTCATTACATAATTGCCGCCGGCCAGTATGCCGCTAAAACTAACCAGACCGCCAATTTGTTCAGGATGCATCAACGCAATGTAAATTGCGACCATTGCTCCTTGAGAAAAGCCGCACAAATATAAATCCTTCCATGTCAGACCGTATTCCGTCAGCGCATTTTCGACATAAGGAACGATATAGCCATAGGCATTCTGCAATCCCAGAGTCATGCGGTTATAATAAGAAACGCACTCTTCCATGGTGGGAACAAACTTGCGGCTGTCGTCAGGATCAAAACGATGCATGGAATACCACTGCCGTTTGCACTCATGTATCTCACAAACGACGGGGGCCTGCGGAACATGAACGGCCACATCGTTCAGACGCTCGTACAAGGGCGTTAATTTTTTATCCAGCGACGGGGCACTGTCAATGTAACCATGCAGAAACACGACAAGCTTTTTGGGAATCTCCCGGATATGAACAATTTCTTCACTAATCATGTCTGTTATTTTATGTTGCATTTAACAAACTTTTGTTTTTTGATACCGAAAAGAATTAAATAAATCGTAAAGAGATTAAAAAAACTGGACGCGGCCGGAAAATTCTTCAATTTCATTTAAAGCCTCCGCCGCCGGACGGGTGAAATCAATAGCAAAATCGGACTCCGTCGTGCAGCTTTTTCCGGAAGCGTTATAGTGACAATAGGGTGTTAAAAACCACCGCACATAACGGCTGCTGTCGTCAATATGAATATTGATTCCGTTGTGGCTGCAATATTCCGCCTTGGCCGTATCCCATAACATATCGGGAACTTTATATTCACCGTTTTCAAAACGCGAAACTGCTCCTTTGGCATCATAATAATCATAAATGGCAAACAGCCGGCTGTACCAGATCTTCCATTCTTCCAACTGTCGACGAACTTCTTCATACGGCCCGCCGGTAATGATGTGAATCTCATGACCGCGGCGGCGCGCTTCCTGAGAAAAGGCCGCAAAATACTCCGGACGGCCGGTGATAACGCCGTGAAAATCCAATCCGATTTTGAGGCTTGCCTTATTCATCGCTACTTCCGAAAACCGAGGAAAAAAGCTCTTTCAGAGAATTAGGACTCAGCGCCGACAACGGGTTGATACTGATATCCGGTTCGTCAATATCACCGGTAATGCTGTAGTTGGCGGCAAACACCGTACCGTCCTTGCCGCTCAGCAGACTGCCGAGTAAAGGAATACTGCCGATAAGCGTATTCAGTCCGTAAGCCGGGGCAATGACGCCTTTGACGTCAAATTCCTGATAACGGGTGTTGTACGTGCCGTTGGCCGTAATCCCCACAACATTTCCGAAAGCTTTGCCTTCGTTAATTTTCAGGAGATTATGCTGATATTCAAACGGCGCGTCAAAATGCGAAAAGGCCAACCCCTCGCCCGTCAACAAATTTACCATTCCGGTGAAAGATGCCACGGTCAGCAACTTGGCCAGAATCGGCGTGTTGTAAATGTTAAAATCACGAATCTTGGCATGGCCGATTATTTTTTTATCGGCATCTCTGCGGGCATTGATGCTCAGCGTGCCCCCGCGCATATAATCATACAGGCGCAAGAATTTCAAGGTAGAACCGGCATCGTTGCTTTCTATGCTCAGCAAATATTCCTTATTGGGACGCGGAACATAGTTAAGCCGCAGGTTGGACGGCCTTTTGTTTTTGCTGCCGGCGTTGAAGTTGCCGATCAGGTGCATTTCTTCTACGCCGATGCCCTTGCGCAGCTTGGCCGATCCGGCAAAATTGCGGATGGCAACATCGGGATTTGTCCATAAGCTGCTGACCGCAATGTTAATGTCCGTGTCGGTAACGTCTTCCGTTTCGTCTTTTTCGGTCTGAGGGTCGTAGTTATTTTCGGCATCTTTAATTTTCATCAGCTTACGACGCTGTTTGGACTTGATTTTGTCTTCTTCATCGCGTTCAAAGAAGTCGGACAGATTGTAACTGTTGCCGGAAACGGTGATTTTGACTTTTTCTTGCGGCTGTTTTAAAAATTCTATCTTGGCGCGGGCGGAGGTTTTCGGCCCTTCTATGTTGTTGATATCCACCAGCCTGACATTGCCGCCCTCATCAAAAGCAACATTCCCTTTAAGAGTAAAATCAGGTTTTGACAGCTGAAAATCCGGTATTTCCTTAATTTTTCCCTTTTCAAAATTCAGGTCGGCGGTTAGGCTTCCTTCGGTGCCGAAATTCTTTTTAAAGCCCAAAAAGGCATAGTCGATATCGGCGCTTTTCAGATTGCCGTTGACATTAACGGATATTTTATCATCGGCATAAGTGGTAATAACCGCCCGGGTCGGGACAGAACCGCGGATGTACGGTGCGCTGAGCGCTTCCGAGGTAATCCCGAGCTTTGATTTCAGATTACTGTCAAAATTAAAGGTCAACTGATATTTGCTTTTGTACGCTTTGTCGCCAAAGCTTTCATCCCACAGCAGGTTGACCGGTATTCCCTCAAAATTGGCGACGCCGCTTATCAACATGCCGTTATTGGTAACTTCCAAATCAAGTTTTTTGGCCTCAATTTTTTTGTTTTCAATGATATCATTCAAAACGACATCGGAAAGTTCCGACTTAACATTAACCGCAACTTCTGCCGGTGTTAGATCTTCTTTTAATTCAAAATTTAAATCAAGATATGTTGTCGCACTTCCTTTTATGGCTTCGGGGTTGAGCCCCATTTCCGAAGTGTATCCAAGCGGCTGATGGTCTATCAGCTTAAGGACATCGGTTATGGAGCCTACGGCCTCCAAGCTTATTTTGGCAAAGTTGTCTTCTTTGTTTAAGTCATACAGTTCAACATAACCGTTATTAAGAATGATGTCATCGGACACACCCTTATCTAAATTAATTTTTAATTTGTCGCTCAAAAAATTGACTGTTCCGTAAATTCCGGTTATTCGCGGCATGCCGGTCAGATAATCCAGACTGATGCCATCTGCCAGAGCTTTTCCCTCCAGCCCCGTAAAACCTATTTTTCCGGTTTTGGCATCATATCCGAATTTAAATTCAAATTCCGCCTTGCGAATTTCTCCGTCAAACAGACTTTCCCGACACCAATTCCAAGCATCCGGCGCTATAAATTTCGGCCATCTTTTGGGTAAATCATCAACCGGCAATTTATCTACCGCAGCGGTCAGCGTCATCTGTATTTTTTTCAAAGATGATTGAAGAATATAGTCTTTCAATCCGGTTGCCTCGATGCCCAGCACGGCTTTTTGTCCGCCTAAATCAAGCCTGGCATCACGGATACTGATTTTATCCAGCCCGCCGCTGATTTCTCCGGACAACTGCAAAGACGCGATGTCATAGTTGCTGTCAGGCTCATCACGAAGCGCTATGCTTCCCTGTCCGCCTTCAAAATCAAATTTTATTCTTTCAATAGCCGTATCCAAACTGTCCAACAGCTTGTCCTGATTTTTTACGACTTCGGCAACATTGACCAATACGTTTATATTTCCGCTTAAAGGGACGTTTATCCGATAGTTCCGGTCCAAGGCTTTGGCATTAAACATCTTCAGCAGGTTTCCGGGAATAAAATCAGAAAAATACAGCTGCAGCGCAACTTTGTTGTTGAACGGACGGTAAACGGCCTCGAGCCCCAAAGAGGACGGGGCGCCGTCAAATTTCAAAAGAGCGCTGATTTCCGTTTCCAGACTGGTCATTCCCCTTTCAAAGCGGTAATTGACATCGGAAAACGTCCATTTTTGCCCCAAATCGACCTCATGAAACTCCACTTCGGCATTTTTGATAATAATGTCGTTAATGTAGCTCTCGGGATATGTTTTATCTTCGGAATTAAAACGCTCCAAAAAATCCTGCATGCCGTCAAAATAATATTTCAATTTTTTCTGGTTAATTTCGGCAACTTCTTTAGGCTTGTCCTTGTTTAGTCCGTAACTGGTAAAAATATAGACGCGGGGCTTTTCGATTTCTATCGAGGACGGTGCAATGACGCCGCGCAGCAAGGCTTTTATGCTGAAAGAAACCATTGTCTTCGGAGCATTGACCACAAACTCATCGTCATTTTTGCGATAAACCACATTATTGGCGATAATCCGCAACGGCTTGATGGAGCGGACAAATTCCAGATTAACGCTGTCAAGCGTCACCTGATACTGCGTGTCTTCGTGATTGAGCGCCTTGATGATATAAGGCTTGAGAAACGGCATGGCTATCGGCCCTCTGGAAAGCTGCCAGATTACCAACAGCAGCAAAACCAGAAAGACAACTCCGATATAGTCGACCAGGCGATAACGCCGGTAAGTTTTAAGGTCGAGTTTTTTCATTTTCCTTCAGCCATTTCAACACATCACGATAATTGTCAAAATCAAATAAATCATTATGTCCAGCTCCGCGGTAGACAATTATTTTTTTGGGGTCGGCCGCCACTGCAAACAACTGCTCCGCCAGGGAAGCCGGAATAAGAGCATCTTCGCTCCCCGCCATAATCAACAGCGGCGAACCAATTTCTGCAATTTTATCGTCATTGCGGTAGTGATCCTTTATTATATATTTCAAAGGCAGCGGAAACCAGACCAGTTTGCGGACCGTATCCAGCAGGCTGGTAAACGGCACTTCAAGAATCAGGGCGGCAAACGGCTGCTCTTTTCCCAAAATATAAGCCGTGTTTGTTGCCGTAAAAGAGCCCAGTGAAAATCCGTATAAAATAATTCTGCGGTTGTCTATGCCCTGTTTATTCAGCCAGCGAACCGCCGCCAAAGCATCTGCCGCCAGATTTTTTTCGTTAATTACGCCCCTGATGTCACCAAAGCCCCTGTATTCGGGCAGCATTGTTCCATACCCGGCCTTCATTAGCGGAACAAGTTTATGATAAAAAGCCTCTATGTTGTATGAATTTCCGTGAAAGAAAACGATAACTTTGTCCGAAGATTCCGGGGCCGTATACCAGGCATACAGCGGCGTTCCGTCCGCAGCGGCATACTCAACCCGCCGGGCAGGATAGCCTCCGGCATGCGCCTCCGACAAGTCCGATGCGCGGCGCGACGGATTATAAAAAAACAACTGCGGTAAAAAATAAACCACGGCACAAAAACCGAAATAACACACGGCTGCGGCCAAGACCACATATTTTGCCCGCCGCTTAAGCATCGGCGCCTACCTTGTCTGCCAGCGAGGCAGCCAAAAACAAATCAATATCCCCGTCCAAGACGGCTTTGCAATCGGAGGTTTCAACCTGTGTGCGCAGGTCCTTGACCATTTTGTAAGGCTGAAGCACATAAGAACGAATCTGATATCCCCAGCCGTTGTCTCCCTGATTGTCGCGTTCTGCCTGCGCGGCATTTTCCCGCTTTTGAAGCTCCAGCTCATAAAGGCGGGCTTTAAGCATTTTCCAGGCAGCCTCCCGGTTTTGAAACTGAGAACGCTGATTTTGGCATTGGACGACAATTCCCGTCGGCAGGTGGGTAATACGCACGGCAGAATCGGTCTTGTTAATGTGCTGTCCGCCGGCGCCGGATGCCCGATAAGTGTCTACGCGGCAATCAGCCTCGTTAATATGGATTTCGATTGTGTCGTCAACCACCGGATATACGCCGACAGACGCGAAACTGGTATGGCGCCGCGCATTGCTGTCAAAGGGAGATATCCGCACCAGCCGGTGAACGCCGCTTTCATGTTTGAGCCAGCCGTAAGCATTGCGGCCGATGATTTTAACGGTAGCGGACTTAATACCGGCAACATCCCCTTCGGTTTCTTCCACATATTCAACCTTATATTTATGAGCCTCGGCCCAGCGGCAATACATTCGCAGCAGCATTTCCGCCCAATCCTGCGCCTCGGTTCCGCCACTCCCGGAATGGACTTCCAGATACGCATCATTGGCATCGACTTCACCGGATAACAAAGCCTCCAGTTCGCTGTGTTTCACCTCCCCCTGAAGCTGCTGCAGCTGTCCTTGTATTTCATCCAGCATGTTTTCGTCATTTTCGGCTTCGCCGAGTTCGGCCAAATCACGCAAATCATGCAGCGATGTTTCCATCCTCCGGAAATTGTCCAAATTGAATTCAAGACTGTTTTTTTCGCTCATCAGTTTTTGCGCCCGTTCCGGATTGTCCCACAACGAAGCATCCGAGGTCAGGGCATTCAGTTCTTCCAGCCGGAGGCAGGCATTGTCGTAGTCAAAGAGACCTCCTCAGCAGTTCCAGCGACTGCCCGATGGATTCAACAATTTCATAAATTTCCGCTCGCATTTTTATGTCCTTTAATATTGGGTTCCCAACTGGACGACATCATTATCGTCATTGGCAAAGAAATCCGCTTTTGACGGCTGCTCTGTTTTTTCGTCTGAGGCGGCCGGCGTTCCGATAACGCGCTGTTTATCAGAATCGAAACTAAATTCAGGTTTCAGCGCCTCAAAAATAACCGACTGGTCTTCCGGACGCGCCGGACGGCCGGTATTATGATTGATACGCACCAACTTGATTCCGGCCGGAATACGGAACGGAATATCCGGCTGATTTTTCAAAGCTTCTTTCATAAAATTATAAAAAATCGGAAGAGCCGAGCCGGCACCGGTTTCATAACGTCCGAGCGTGCGGGGTTCGTCAAAGCCGACATAAACGGCTACGACCAGATCCGGCGAAAAACCGACAAACCAGGCATCCTGATTTTTGTTGGTGGTTCCGGTCTTGCCCGCCAGATGCTTGCCAAGATTGCGCAGCCGGGAGGCCGTTCCCCGCTGGGCCACGCCTTCCAAAATGCTGACCATCTGGTAAGCGCTCAGCGGATCAATTATCTGTTCACGATTGTCCGTCAATTTCGGCGGCTCCTGCCCGTTCCAGGCATCTTGCCGACACTCTTCACAATTGCGGCGGTCATGTTTATAGATTGTTTTGCCGTTGCGATCCTGAATTCTTTCAATCAGATACGGTTCGACTTTTTTGCCGCCG
Organism: uncultured Alphaproteobacteria bacterium; assembly: GCA_944389095.1. Lineage (GTDB taxonomy): Bacteria > Pseudomonadota > Alphaproteobacteria > RF32 > CAG-239 > CAZU01. The sequence continues at coordinate 10,520 of CALXLC010000024.1, read as the reverse complement.
TTAACCATGATGCCATAGGCCGATGCCATATCAATGACGCGGGTTTCCCCTGCCCCGAGAGACATTGACAACAGATGGGGCAGATTATCGTTTACTCCCATTTTTTTTGCGTATTCGGCAACCTTATCCATGCCGACATCCTGCGCCAGACGAACCGTCATCAGGTTGCGGGATTTTTCTATTCCCTGACGCAGAGTCATCAGGCCGTAAAACTTTTTGGAATAGTTAACCGGTTTCCATTTCGGCAGGCCGGGCCCCTGATCCAGAACAAACGGGGCATCCAAAATTAAATCCGTGGGCGAATAGCCGTTTTCCAACGCGGCAAGATATACTATCGGCTTAAAAGCCGAACCGGTCTGGCGTTTGGCCTGGGTTGCCCGGTTAAACTGAGATTTTTTGAATGAATAGCCGCCGACCATGGCCAAAATTTTTCCGGTATGCGGGTCAAGCGCTATCAATCCGCCTTCGACATTGGGAACCTGTCGTAAATAATAGGCATCCCGGGGCAGTTTCTTTGAAGCAATCTGTTTGTCCGAAACTTTTTCAACCAAAATGACGTCGCCTTTTTGCAAAACATCCGTCACACTTTTCGGCGCATTGCTGACGCCCTGATTTTTCAGGTTTTTACGCGCCCAGTTCAGCAATGACATCGGAATCACGCCTTTTTCGGCATCGGCCGTTTCTATGACGGCCGTGGTAGAGGTAACTTCCAGAACAACGGCCTTCGCCCAATTGTCTTCCGTGCCGGCCGGAACCGCTATTTTAGACAAAGCTTCCCTATAATCCTTATCAAGGTCAATATTGGCAAGAGGTCCGCGCCAACCGTGGCGAATGTCATAATTGCGGATTTCCTGCTGAAAAACATCCGTGGCTATTTTCTGCAGACGGGGATTCAGGGTTGTCCGAACCAGTAAGCCGCCTTTATACAGAGCATCTTCACCGAATTTTTTGTTTATCAGACGGCGGACTTCTTCGCTGAAATATTCCGAAGAATCGAGAAAACCGCTGCTGCGGTCAACGGTAACCAGAGGTTTTTGTTTGGCTTCTTCGCCGACGCTTTCCGGGACATATCCGTCCTCAACCATCCGGTCAATTACCCAATTGCGGCGGGTTATTGCGGCCTCATAGTGCCGTTTGGGCTGGTAATTGTTCGGTCCTTTGGGCAGCGCCGCGAGGTATGCTGTTTCTTCGACCGTCAGTTCGTCCAGGGATTTGCCGAAATAATTCAATGCCGCGGCCGCAACGCCGTACGACCGGTTGCCGAGATAAATTTCGTTCAGATACAATTCCAAAATATGCTGTTTTGTAAAAGCCTGTTCGATACGGGTTGCCAAAATTGCTTCTTTGATTTTGCGGATATAAGAAACCTCCGAAGTCAGCAAAAAGTTTTTGGCCACCTGCTGGGTAATGGTGGAGGCACCCGCGGGACGGCGGCCCGTTCCGATATTTTTAATATTGCCAATCAGTGCCCGAATAATACCGACAAAATCAATTCCGAAATGGCTGTAAAAGTTCTTGTCCTCGGCCGCAATAAAAGCCTGTTTAACCAGCAGCGGGATTTTTTCTTCCGGTACAAAAAGGCGTTTTTCGTTGGCGTATTCCATCATCAACTGTCCGTCTCCGGCATAAAGACGGGTGGTGACGGCCGGCTCGTATTTGGCCAGCTGCCGATAGTCCGGAAGCTCCTGAGAAATCTTCCAGACGGAAGTAATTATCAAAACCAGACCGATGACGGCAAAAAAGAAAAAGGTGCTGAGCAACGAAGAAAGGGTCTTGAACATTATTCATCCATCTCAAATTAAACAAACCAACGGCAATGCCTTGCAATTTAATACAAAAAATCAAAAAGCCAAAGCGTTTTTTCAGAAAACCGCCGATAACTTATCAATTTTGCACAAAAAATTTAATATCTTAAGAAAATGCGGCTGTCAATTTAAAATACCGAGGCGTGCTGCATATTCTCAAAATATTTATCAATCGCGCGCCCTGCCGACTTGGCCAGTTTCTGGCGGTAGCTTTTTTGCTGCAAAAGTTTTTCTTCGCTGCGGTTTGACAGATAGCCGAGCTCCATCAGAACCGACGGAACATCCGGCGCCTTCAACACGGCAAATCCGGCAAAACGATGGGTATTTTGCAGCGTGTGGGTCGACTTGCGCATTTCCTGAACCATAAACGTGGCAAATTCGGCCGAACGATTTAAGGTCTCACGCTGAGCCAGATTCAGCAAAATATCCGAAACCTCTTTGGAATGTTCGGCAAAATTGAGTCCGGCGACAATATCGGCCTTATTTTCTTTTTCGGCCAATGCGGCCGCCTCTTTGTCGGAGGCTTTTTCGGACAAGGTGTAAACGGACAAGCCGCTGGCCTTGCGGTTGGCCGCGCTGTCGGCGTGAATAGAAAGAAACAAATCGGCATCATGTCCGCGGGCTATTTTGACACGGTCGCGCAACGGAATAAAAATATCGCGATTGCGTGTCAGATAAACTTTGTAGCCATGATTTTTTTCCAAAACCTCTTTCAGTTCGCGAGCCATTGCCAGCGTGATATTTTTTTCATAAACGCCGGATACGCCGATAGCACCCGGATCAATGCCGCCATGGCCGGGATCCAGCACCACGATTTTTTTCGAATTGCTTTTTTTGCTGACGGCTTTGGAGGCTGACGAGGTATTTTTTGACGCGCTTTTGATTGCGCTGCCGCCGTCTTTGCTGCTGACGGCATGTGACATTCCGGCTTTGGAGGCAAATTCGCGTTCGGAAGCAACTTCCAAATCGACGACAAAACGCCAATCAAATTTGCTTTGCGGCGGAAGCATAAAAACTTTTTTGATAACGGCCGGTTTTTGCAAATCAAGAACAACTCTGGTTTCGCCGTTTTCGGTCACACCAAGACGCGTTTGCGTAATAAAGCTGTTGGGTTCGGCAACTTTTTCCAGTCCGGGATTGACCTTAATTCCGTCGACATCCACAACCAGCCGCCGCGGTTCGGTTAACAGAAAAACGTTGTAATCAAACGTCGAATCCGCATCAAAAACTATTCTGACATTGCCTATTCCCTGTCCGATGCGCAGCGTTGAAATTTCGGCGGCCTCCAGACGGCCGCCGGCAAGGCACAGACACGCGCATAAAATCAGAACGGCCTTCAGCCATCCCCGCCAGAAATTTTGATATGTCCGCGTCATTAAGCCCATCAGTTTTTCCTAAATCAATCTTTTAAGATTATAGCCGATACTTATTACCAATACCTTAAAAACTGCGTAAATAAATTTTGTTGTTGTCTTTTAAAACAAAACGTATATGCTAGGGGCAGTTGTATAAATTTTTGTATCGGATGCGGTCTTTTTAAGGAATAAATCAATAATTTGCAAGACCAAAATTTGGTACCGCCGTTTTATCATAACGAAAAATGTGCATTATACAACGATTTAGGCAAAAGTTTTTGCCGGACGGGTTTTATGCGCAAAACCTTAATTTAGAAAACGAGGTGTTTTCTTGACAGGGTTTTGCCTGTGATGAAAGAGTTCTTTATTCCGGTCGTTTTGCGGCCGCAGGCTGACGAAAAATTTTCGCCGTTCGGCGAATCGTTTTCGATGAAGATTCCGATTTCGGGCTTTCTAAAAAAATTTCCCTCTCCGGCATGGTATCAATTTTAGGCAGGCATTCGTTCTGCGCGGAGATTTATTATAATGATTAAAAGAATGTTGATTGACGATACCCAACCCGAAGAAACCCGGGTTGTGGTCATTAACGGCAATAAGCTGGAAGACGTTGAATTTGAAACCACTCACCGCCGGCAGATTAAAGGCAATATTTATCTCGGAAAAGTTATGCGGGTGGAACCGTCGCTGCAGGCCTGTTTTGTTGATTACGGCGGAAACAAGCACGGTTTTATGGCTTTCGGCGAAATTCATCCCGATTATTACAACCTGTCGCAGGAAGAACTGGATGCGGTTGATAAAGAAGTTGACGAGATTATCGAAAACAAAAAACAGGCCCTGCGGGAAAGAGAAGCCGAAAGAGAAAGAATCCGTCAGGAGAAGGCTGCCGCCCGTGCCGAGGCTCTGCGTCTGAAAGAAGAAAAAGAACGTCAGGAAGCAGAAGCCGCCGCAGCTCTGCAAAATTCCGTTGAAGAAAACCCTGAGACGGCAACGGCCGGCAGTGATTCCGTTCCGGCGCCGGAAGCTCCCGTTGAACAGACTGCAGCCGTAGACGAAACCCCGGCGGAAACCGAAAACGGCAAAAAGAGAAAACCGGCCAAAAAGCGTCTGCTGAAAAAGAAATATCGCAAAGAACATCCTTTGGAAAACGGGGCTCCCGACTCTGCCGCCGCTCCAGTTGAGGGCAAAACGGAGGCCGAAGCCTCCGAACCGTCTCAACAGGAAACCGCAGACGAAAAACCGGTAAAAGCTCCTAAAAAGAAGCCCCTCAAGGTTATGAAAGAAGACGCCGGCACCGAAGAAGAAAGCATCAGTGAAGATATGGATGACAAAGACCGTGACTTCGGCGGCGACGAAGATGTTGACGATGATGATGAAGAAGATACCGAAACGGATTTTGAGCTGCAGCGCAAGCTTATCCGCGCCCGCAAATTGTATCATCGCAGCAAGATTCAAGACGTTATCAAAGAAGGACAGATTCTGCTGGTACAGGTTGTCAAAGAAGAGCGCGGCAATAAAGGGGCGGCGCTGACAACTTATCTTTCTCTGGCCGGCCGTTACTGCGTTTTAATGCCCAACCGCATTAAGAGCGGCGGCGTTTCCCGCAAAATCACCAATGCGGCGGACCGCACCCGGTTGAAGGGTATTGTCAGAGAACTGCCGCTGACTCAGGATATGTCGATTATCGTTCGCACGGCCGGAGAAGAAAAATCGAAGGCTGAAATCGTTCGCGATTACAATTATCTTATCCGGGCTTGGAATCAAATTCGTCTTATTTCTTTGAAGGCAAAGGCGCCCTCTTTGATTCACGAAGAAGGTAATTTGATTAAGCGCGCCCTGCGGGATATTTACACCAAAGAAATTTCTGAAATTATCGTTGCCGGTGACGACGCTTATAAACTGGCCAAAGAGTTTTTCAAAATTTTGTCTCCACACAGCCTCAAAAAAATCAAGCCTTATAAAAACAACGATATGCCGCTGTTTCAGCGCTTTCAGGTGGAAGGGCAGCTGGATAAACTGCATGACACCAACGCCCAGCTGGAATCCGGCGGCTATTTGGTCATTAATCCGACGGAGGCGTTGGTTTCCATTGACGTGAACTCGGGCCGCGCCACCAAAGAAAAAGATTTGGAAGAAACCGCACTCAAGACCAATCTGGAGGCCTGCGATGAAATTGCCCGCCAGCTCAGGATGCGAAATCTGGCCGGTTTGGTGGTTATCGATTTTATTGACATGGACGAGCCGGCAAACAATCATGCCGTTGAAAAACGCATGAAAGAGGCTCTCAAAAAAGACCGGTCGCGAATTCAGGTCGGCAAAATGAGTATGTTCGGTTTGTTGGAACTCTCCCGCCAGCGGATGCATTCGTCTTTCTTTGAAAGCAATTATCAGGTTTGTCCGCATTGTCAGGGACGCGGCATGGTTCGCACCATCGAATCCGGCGCTGTTTACGTGCTGCGGGGCATTGAGGAAGAAGGCATCAAAAACCGCTCTTCCCGGCTGAATGTTTTTGTGCCTGCGGATGTGGCCATTTATCTGCTGAATCACAAACGGCAGATGTTGATGTCGCTGGAGCAGAAATACAAAATGGAAATCATCATCAGCGCCGACAATTCCATTCAGTGTATTTCTGATTACCGGATTGAGAGAACCAAGCTTCCCAAACCGGCGGAAGAACCTGTAAAATATCCGGAGCTTGTCGAAGCTGAGCAGATTGAGAACAGTATTGACGAACCGGTCGAAAAAACGGAAGAGGCCGCCGAATCGGCTCCGCGCGAAAACAATTATCGGGACGGTCGGCGCAGGCGTGATCTCCGCCGCCGCGGCAGAGGCCGTTTCGGACGCCGCAGACGCGACGAGAGCAACGATAATCAGCCGGTGGTCAAAGAAAAACAGGAGGCTATTATCTTGTATAACAGCCATGAGGATATTAAATCTACTCCCGAACCTGTTAAGGAAGAACCGGCAAAGGAAAAATCAACTTGGTGGAAAAAGCTCATCAAAGGCTGAAATCCGGAGGGATTTTGGGTGCGCATTTTATCAAAAGGCTAATCGGCGGCTTGATGCTGCCGTTAGCCTTTTGGGTTGTTACGACACCTTCTGCCGCAGCAGAAACCCTGAGCCTGATTTCGGACGAAGAAACCGAGGAGATGCTCGGAAAAATTATCAAACCGTTGTTTTCGGCAGCGGGGATTGTTTATCGTCCCGAAGACATTCATTTGGTTGACGATCCGTCGCTTAATGCTTTTGTGTCCGACGGCAATAATTTGTTTATCAATACCGGAACAATCATCAATGCGGACAGCCCCAACGAGCTGGCCGGCGTTATTGCGCATGAAACGGGGCACATTCAGGGCGGACATATTTTGCGGCAGAAAATAAAAAATCAGGAATTGTCCGAAATCTCCCTGGCATCGGCGATTTTGGCGGGGACAGCGGCGGCCGTCAGCGGACGCGGTGACGCGGCCATGGCCGTGATGCTGGGCAGTCAAAGTTCCGTTTTGACCCATTATACGCGCTATCGTACCGAAGAAGAACGTTCGGCCGATGAGGCTGCGATGAAACTTTTGGCCGCTACCAATCAAAGTCCGGCCGGCATGCTGGCCTTTATGAAAAAAATCAGTCAGCAAAATACGCTGAACGGCATAGAAGAATCGCCATACTTCCGCACGCATCCGGTTACCCGGGAAAGAATCGGCTTTTTTGAAAAAAATCTGGCCCAGTCAATGTCCGCAAAGGCAACCCCTGATTTTGGGTTTGAGCGCGTGAAAGCAAAACTCTTTGCCTATTTGAATCCGCCGGGACAGACGCTGCGACGTTATCCGCCGTCGGATACCGGTATTGCGGCGGCTTATGCCCGGAGCATTGCCCTCTTTAAGCAGTTGAAATTCAAACAGGCTTTGCGGGAGGTTGACGCTTTGATTGCCCGGGAGTCTGAAAATCCCTATTTTTATGAGTTGAAGGGGCAGATTTTGCTGGAAACCGGAAAAATCAAACAGGCCAGAAAAGCGTATCAAAAAGCCGTTGATTTAAAACCAAACGCCCCGCTGCTGCAAATCAGCCTGGCGCAAGCCGTTTTGGAAGACAATCCTTCGGGGGAGGATGCCCGGCTGGCCGTCAAACTACTGAATAGTTCGCTGCAAAAACGGCCGCAGGGTTTCTCATGGCTGCTGCTGTCGCGCGCCTATGCCCTGACCGGTAATGAAGCGGCCGCCAGTTATGCCGCGGCGGAGTATTCGCTGCGCAGCGGTGACTGGAAGGTTGCCAAACGACAGGCGGAACAGGCCAAAAGCCTCAATCCGTCCCGGCATTTGGCTTTAAAAATCGATGACCTGCTGCTGCGCCTTAAGGATATTCAAGCCAAAAGTTAATTTTGTCTAATTTTGGGTTGATATTATGCTTGTTTTATTTTATACTGAATTAAAATAAAACATCAGGCAGGTGCAATCATGAAAGAAATCGACTATCGGCAACGGGCAACCGAATTTGACAAAGCCATCCGGGCAATGCGGCAAACGGCCGCAGCAAAAAAATGGTCTGACCAGCGTCTGATGCAGGAAGAAAAGCTTGCCGCCGCGGCAGCTACGGAAAAGTTCACGCTGGCTTTGGCCGCGCAGCCGGATTTTAGGATTGAAGATTATGCCTCCGATGATGTTGCCGTCATGCTTACCGACGTTTCCCGCGGCGCCGTTTATCATGGGCAGGACGATAAATTCTGCGAGGAAAAACGTTTGGAATTTGCCGCGGAAGCGATTGACCGGTTGAGAAATTTTGATGCCAATTCACAAACATATAATGACGAGCATGAGTTGAAAGGCCTTTCTGATCTTGTTGAAGCCCTGAAAAGAATAGCGACTGAAAATTCTTTGAAATTCTTGAATGATATTGAGAAAAAACTTCAAGAAAGGCTGTCCGGGCAACAAAAATCGGCTCAATCCGCCGTCCAAAGAGAAGCTCCCGCGGACGACGGGCATCGTCCGTCGAACCCGTTTCGGGTAAGTCGTGCCGCTTCGGCCGAATCGCAGCGGCAAAATTCAGACACTGCTTCCCGGTCTTTGGCGCAGCCGGTTTCTCAAGATGAAAATATCGCCACCTCCGAAAGTGCCCGACAAGACCAAAACATCAGACCGGAACAGGCTGTTTCCGCACCTCAGAGTCTGCCGGAAAAAAGAGCTGCCCAATTGCTTAATCTGGCCGAAAAATCCAACATTATCATTTCCTCGTCCGATGCCCAACCGGCGCAGTTTCCGCGGCATTTTGATTTCTACAAAACAGAGGCTCACAAAGACAGCCGCGAAAGCAACGGCAGCCTGACCATGAAAAATGAAAACGAGGTTTCACTCAACAGCACAGAAATGCAGCATTATTTTCTGACGGCGCAACTGGCCGTCAATACCGGTCACGACAGTTTGGAACTCGGCCCTCTGGATGAAAATAATCCTGCCGATATGAAATTTGCGGCCGATATGGTGGTTGCTGGTGCCGTTTATGGGTTGGAGGTTTCGGATGCCCCGGAACTTGAAAAACTTCAGGAATATAACCCCAAAATCAAGCTGCTTATAGAAAAACGCCAGATCCGCGCAGAGATGACCCAACTGCGTCAGGCCCTGAAAGAGGCTCAGGCATCAGGAAACACCGAAGAAATTGCCCGGGCAGAAGCCGCCGTTCAAAACAAGATTAAAGATGCCCTGCAAAAACACATAGAAAACGGTTCTATTGACGAGAGAAAAGATTCTGCGGACAAAGTGGCCGACAGGCAAAAACGATTGGACCGCCTTCATCGGATTGTTGATAAATCCTCCCAAACGCAGCCTTCTGACAAGCCTTCTTCTCCGCACAAAGAAGCTCTTTCGCTTAACGCAATGAAAGAGCTTGTCCGTTAAACCTACCCGGCGAGCCGCCAGGGGCCAGGACGCCGGGAGCGGTGCGAGACGCACAGGCCCACACGGTGGGAGCGATTACCTAAGCGGCGGTGGAGGGTATTCCATTTTTCTGCAGCTTTGGTGCCGATTGACGAAATAATCTTTAGGCGGCTGTGGTTGTTTTTTCAAAGCCATAAAAACGACGCCTTCAAGCTAAAGCTTGAAGGCGGGAAGTAAATAGTTGAAGGGATAAATAGTTAAAAAGCAAGAATACAACGAACATATCCTCGGTCTACCTTTTTAACGGTATATATACCTCCGTCGGAGAAATTGACGTCCCATGTATAACCATTGTTTGCTTCAGAAGAAGACCTGTAGCCACTCTGAAGTTGTGCTTTCGACAGCTTATTAAGCCCTAAATTTATTAGTCTACGAGTATCTTTCATTACATACAGTTCTCCCGTCGCCGGTAAATACCATCCGCTGCTTCCCGTGCCACTTGAAACCGCTTTATAAGTATTGCAATACTCTGCTGCCGGATAACTATTGCTGCTGCTGTAATTAACTATGCATTGTGTATTTGATGCTCCGTTAAAATCAGATTGGACTTGTGAACTACTGCTATAATCGGTCAAGCATGATAAATTCTCATCAGTTGGTGTGGACCACCACAAAAGAGAGCTACTCTCTTCCAATGCAATCGCAAATCTTCTGTTTTCATCAACATAGGCGACAATGCCGACCGGTGTTTTATTCGAAAAAACGCTATCGGACACCGTTCCGTCAGAATACAAAATCATTCCTGGAGCTGGTCCGGCCGCAGAATCTCCGGCCTCCACGCAAAAGTATTTGCTGCTGTCAAAAGGACAGACCAGACTTTTTATGCCGTCACAATCATCTTTGGACATCGTATATCCCAGTTCTGTACATCTGGTCGGGCTGGTGCAGTCCTGTGCCAGAGCCGGTGTCAGGGCTGTTCCGCTCAGCAGTAATGCCGCTATTGCCGTCTTCATCATCTTTCTCATCGTTCTTCTCCTCATCTTCTATAAGCCGCTCCAATACGCTTCTTCGTCAAAACTGCCTTCAACGCATCCCGTCGCGCAATACAATCCCGAACAGTCCTCATAACTGCATACCGTATATGCCGGACAACTGCTCAACGTGCACTCGTACAGACACTTCTTGCAATTGTCATACAAAACCTTGCTGCCGCTCTGACAGCTCTTCGACCCTATCTCCGCACCGTACCGGCATTCGCTGAATCCCTCGCACGAGTTTATCTCTATCTTATACTTCGTGCCCGTGCAGCTCTCGCAACGTCCCGTTTCGACATATCCTTCCGGGATTTCCCCGTAATCGTACCCTTCGCACAAATTACAACAGGTTCCGTAACTGTCATCATATTCACAGCGGCCGTCCAATCTCAGCTGCCACCCTTCCGAACAGCTTTTGACATAACCGTCGCAGGCTTCTTCGATATTCAGTTCGCATTTCTCATATTT